>JACRBR010000281.1 GCA_016213125.1 Chloroflexota bacterium
CACCACGAGCAGTACAACGAGCTCGTCGGTCTGAACGACGGCGTCCACAGAACGCTCGATTGCGTGGACTGCCACGACCCGCACAAGCGCTCGCACAAAGTGACGAGCGCGATCGCCTCGGCGCTCGCCATCAGCGACAACGACGAGTCGGCGGAGAGCAGAGGCGCGGTCGCATCCTGTGAGAGCTGCCATCCGGGCAAGGTCCTGCGGTACCCGATGGGCGGCGTCACGTGCATCGACTGTCACATGGCCGAAGCGACCAAGTCGGCGACGAACGAATCACCTGACGGCGCATGGGGTCGCAAAGGCGACGTGAAGACCCACATCTTCAAGATCGACCCGGCGGCCACGACGATCACGAGGTCCAACGGCTTCGCCAGTGTCGCGACGAACGCCCTCTCCGTGAAGTACTCCTGTGGCAAATGCCACGACTCGAGCATGGGAAGCTACGCGGGCAATGGCGCCATGACGCTCGCGGACGCGCAGATGTACGCGGCCGGCATTCACAACGACCAACCGACGGCTATGTTCAGCTACACGACGAGCGGCTTGACGGTAAACGTCAACGCTTCCGCGTCGTCCTGCGTGAGCGGGAGTTGCTCCTACGACTGGAACTGGGGCGACGGATCCGCCCACGGCTCCGGTGTCTCGGCCTCGCATGCATATGGGAGTGCGGGGACGAAGACGGTCACGCTCACCGTGAAGGATACGGTGAGGCTGAGCTCCAAGAGCAAGTCCGTCGGCATCAACGTCTACCTGCCGAACCCCCCGCCCACGGTCGCCGGCACCTGCACGTTCGACGCGAACACCTGGACCGAGACCGTCACCGACACGACGGCCGATGCCGATCTGAGGCAGGTGACCGTGAACTGGGGCGACGGCACCATGCTGTCCAGCGACATCACCGCCCCGTTCGGGCCGTTCACGCACACGTTCCTCCGGGCCGGAACGTTCACGATCACCCACAAGGCGATCGATACCATCGGGCAGCAGAGCTCGAAGACGTGCACCGCGAACCCGGCGTACTTCGCGATCAGCGGCACGGTCTACAGGTACGGCGGAACGACCCCGCTCGCGTCGGCGACGATCACGCTCAAGCTCGGGACGACCACGGTCAGGACGGTATTCAGCAACGCCAGTGGGGCGTTCTCGGCGACGAATCTCAAGCCGGGGACGTACGCACTGACGGTGACCAAGGCCGGCTTCACGTTCGCGGTCCCCGCGGCGACGATTACGGTCGGACCGAGCAGCGCCGGCAACACCATCGTCGCGACCGGGCCGACTCCGTAAGGACCGTGGAGGACGAGACAATGAGGAGATTCATTCAAGCAGCAGTGATCGTCGGATTCGGACTGTCCCTTACGTCCTCCGCGATGGCCTACTTGGGCACGTACACGGCGGGCGCAGGGATCAACGGCACGGTCCACGATCTCGGGACGGCGCACGACGGCATCAACTACACGGCGATTCCCGCCGACAGCCACCAGCGGATCTGCATCTTCTGTCATGCGCCGCACAACACCTACAAACTGAGCACGGCGAACGGCGGTCCGCCGGCGGGCATCGGCGGCGGCCCGACCGCCCCCGACGCGTTCGACTACCTGCCGCTGTGGAACCACGAGCTCACCGCCAACTACGCGTCGTACACGATGTACCAGAATGGTCCGGGCGCGCCGCAGATCGGCGCCAAGGCGTCGCAGGCGATCCTGAACGGCATGACCCCGGGCAGCACGTCGTTGCTGTGCCTGAGCTGTCATGACGGCAGCGTGGCCGTGAACTCGTACGGCAACAGCTCCCAGCTGAGCCAGAGCGGTACCGGCGCCACGATCGGCGCGCAGTACCAGATCGGCAAGGACAACTACCTCGGCAACCATCACCCGATCGGCTTCGACTACGACGCCGTGCAGGCGGTGGACACGGAAATCCGTTCCGCCGACAGCGCGAACCTCGGGGGCGCCGGCCTGGTGCGCGAGCATCTCTATGGTCCGGGCTCGACCATGATGGAGTGCGGCACCTGCCACGCGGTCCACAACAAGGGCAACACCGGCGAGACGCTCCTCTGGAGGAGCGACATCAACAGCCAGCTCTGCCTGACCTGCCACGACAAGGGCACGGATCCAGGTACCGCGACTCCGTAGCCCTGTTCCGCTCCACCGCGAGCGAGGAGAACGGCCGCCGCCGTTCTCCTCGCTCATCTCGTTCCCGCTCTTCTACTCCGCTCCGAACCACCTAGTTCTCGCGCGTTCGCCCCGCTTCCCCGCTCCCGATCCGGTCACTCGCGCACGGCATACCGGACGATGATCCGATCGCTATCGCACCGCGATGCCGCGACGCTCGAAGCGCGCCGCCCACCGCGGCGCCGCGCCTAGCGTTCCCTTCTCCTGCAACTGATGAGATGGTAAATGTCGGCGCCCGGAGCCGGATGCTCTGCGGCTCGCCCCCGTTC
>JACRBR010000285.1 GCA_016213125.1 Chloroflexota bacterium
ACACGAACCCCTTGGCCGTCTCCGGCGCCTGCCGCACCGCGACGAACCCCGCCACGATCACCGGGGCGCCGTCCTCCAGCTTGTCCACCAGGTGGCTGGGTGTGATGCCCTCGTGCAGCGACTCCAGCGCCAGGTCCATCAGGTGCCCGCGCGTCGTCACCGCCCCCTCCGTGAACGCTAGGTCGGCGGCGATGCGCTCCTCGCGCGTCATCTCCGGCAGCGCGATCTGGTCGGCCTCGAACGGCAGCTGCATCGGCAGTTGCGCGCCCAGCGGGCGGTAGAACAGCCCCAGCTGCCACAGCAGCTCCCGTTCATGCAGGCCCGTGAACCCGAACGCCCCCAGCCGGATCAGCCGCTCGATGGGCTCCCGCTCGATCCGCGTCCGCCGCCAGAAATCCCACAGCGAGACGTACGGGCCGTTCCGCGCCTCCTCGTCCAGGCGTTCGCGCGTCTTCTCGCCGATGCCGCGCACGTAGTTGTATCCCAGGCGGATCGCGTCGCCTTCGATCGTGCACATGCCGCTGCTCTTGTTCACGTCGACGCCCAGGATCTCCACGTGGTTGCGCCGCGCCTCGTTCGTGATGACGCCGGGGCTGTAGAACCCGAACGGCCACTCGTTGAGCCAGCCGCAGTAGAACTCGACTGGGTAGTAGCGCTTGACCCACGCCAGCTTCCCCGCCGTCTCCGCCATCGCCGCGGCGTGGGACTTCGGGAAGCCGAACTCCGCGAACGCCACGATCTTCTCGAAGATGACGCCCGCCGTCGTCTCGTCGACCAACCCCTGCGCCGCCGCGCCCTCCATGAAGGCCGCCCGCAGCTTCTCCATCTCCTCGCGCGAGCGCTTGCGGCTCATCGCCCTTCGCAGCGACTCCGCCTGCCCCGCCGTAAACCCGGCGATGACCATCGCCACCTCCAGCACCTGCTCCTGAAAGATGATCACGCCCTTTGTCTCGCCCAGCACCGGCTCCAGCGCCGGGTGGTCGTACGTGACGGCCTCGCGCCCCTGGCAGCGGGTGATGTACGGGTTCACCGCCCCGCCCTGGATCGGCCCCGGCCGGATCAGCGCCACCTGGATCACCAGGTCCTCGATCGACGCGATCTTCAGCCGCAGGATCGCCTGAAGCTGCGCCCGGCTCTGGATCTGCACGATGCCCAGGATGTCGCCGCGCTGGATCATCGCGTACACCTCCGGGTCGTCCAGCGGGATGCGGCCGGGATCGATCCGGTTCCCCCGGCGGTCTTCGATGAGCGCCAGCGCGCCGTACAGGTGCCCAAGGCTGGGATAGCCCAGGAAGTCCATCTTGATGAACCCGGCATCGGCCACGGAGTCCTTGTCCCACTGGCAGATGTACCGCCCCTCCATCGCCGAGGGCTGCACCGGCACCTGCTCGATCATCGGCGTGTCCGAGATGATCATCCCGCCCGAGTGTTGCCCCAGGTGCCGCGGCTTGCGCTTCAGCTCCTCCACCAGCCGCGCGAACTCGCGCCAGATCGGCGTCTCCAGTGCGCCGCGCAGCTCCGGCATCTCGCGCATCTCCTCCGCCAGCGATCGCGCGAAGCGCCCGCGCATCCGCTTGGCCAGCTTGTCCAGCGTGGTCTCCGGCAGCGCCAGCGCCTTACCCACGTCCCGGATTGCCATCGGATAGCGGTACTCGATGATGTTGGCGACGATCGCCGCATGGTCCAGGCCGTAGGACGAGAAGACGTGCGCGAACATCGCCTCGCGCGCCTCCCGCGCAAAGTCGATGTCGATATCCGGCACGTCCTCTTTCCGCCGCGCCTCGTTCAGAAAGCGCCCCGAGAACAGGTTGTACTTGATCGGATCGATGCCCGAGAGATCGAGCAGGTAGCAGACCAGCGAGCCCACCGAGGATCCCCGCCCGCGGCTGGGCAGGTTGTTCTGGCGGGCGTACCGCATGATCGCCCAGTTCCGCAGGAAGAACCCCGCCTGCTCGGACTGCCGGATCAGCGCGAGCTCGTTCCGGATGCGCGCCTCGATGTCAGGCGCGATGGGAACAGGGCGTCCGGCCAGGTCGCGGCCGTAGTATTCCCGCGCCGACCGAAAGCAGACGTCCTCCAGGAAGGCGTCCACATCCGGGACAGCATCCACATCCAGGGCAGGGCGTTCGATCTCCGTACCGGGCATTCCCGTAGGATAGCACTAATGTTCTAATAGCCGGACGCCACCCGGTCCCCATAATGAATCCGTGAATCCAGCCTACGCCGCGCCTTCGATGCAGATCGGCCCGCGATGCTTCACGTGGGGCGCGCGGACCTACGTCATGGGCGTGGTCAACGTCTCGCCCGACTCCTTCTCCGGCGACGGGCTCTTCTCGCCCGCCGAGGCCGCCGCCCAGGCCCGCCGCTTCGCCGGGGAGGGCGCCGACATCCTCGACGTGGGCGGCCAGTCCACCCGCCCCGCCGCCAACAAGGCCGAGGCGGGCTTCGACGAGATCTCGGCGGAGGAGGAGATCCGCCGGGTCGCGCCCGCCATCGAGGCCATCCGCGGCGCGCTGCCCGATATGCCCATCAGCATCGACACTTACAAGCCCGAGGTCGCGCGGGCCGCCCTCGCCGCCGGGGCGCACATGCTCAACGACATCTACGGCTTCCGGCGCGATCCCTCGCTCGCCCGCATCGCCGCCGAGCATCGGGTGCCCGCCTGCGTCATGCACAACCAGCGCAACCGCGTCTCCACCGGCGACGTCATCGCCGATGTACTTGCCGGCCTGCGGGAGTCCGTCCGCATCGCCGAAGCCGCCGGCCTGCCGCTTTCGATGCTGATCGCGGATCCCGGCTTCGGTTTCGGCTGGAAACCGGAACAGAACATCGAGTTGCTGCGCCGCCTGGCCGGGCTGCGGGTGCTCAACCTCCCCCTCCTCGTCGGCACCTCGCGCAAGTCCACCATCGGCGCCGTCCTCGGCGGCGCTCCCGCCGAAGATCGCGTCTTCGGCACCGCCGCATCCGTCGCCCTCGCTATCGCGAACGGCGCCGACATCGTCCGCGTGCATGACGTGCGGGAGATGAAGCACGTCGCCCTCATGTCCGACGCCGTCGTGCGCGGGTGGAGCCCCGGGCCATGACCCGCGTGTTCCTCGGCCGCGTTTATCTCGGCCTCGGCGCGAACATCGGCAACCGGGCCGCTAACCTGCGTCTCGCGCTCCGCTGGCTCGAAGGCCCCTGTAGGGTGACCGCGGTGTCGTCCCTGTACCGTTCGGAGGCCGCCGTCCTCGAAGGGCAGCCTCCCGGTCCGGACTACTACAACGCCGCGTGTGAGGCCGAGACCGACCTTTCACCCGCCGAGCTGCTGCGCTTCCTGAAGGAGATCGAGCACGCCATCGGCCGCCGCCCGGCCGCGCGCTGGGCGCCTCGCCCGATCGACATCGACATCCTCCTGTACGCCGATCAGGTCGTGGACACCCCCGCGCTCGACATCCCGCACCCACGCATGGTCGAGCGCAACTTCGTGCTGGTGCCGCTTGCCGAGCTGGCCTCCGACGTCGAGCATCCGACGTTGCACCGCACCATCGGCGACCTCGCCGAGGAAGCCGACTTCGCAGGCCTGCAGCATCTCTCCGGTCCCGGCTGGGCCACGGGCGGCGATGAGGTCGAGCCTGATGACGCGTTGACATAGCAGCGCCCGTACGTTGGAATTGGGCGCGAGGAGGAACATGACGACGCTGCAAGTGCTGGAGTTGAACCCGTCCGATCTGGGGACGCTGGAGCTGGACGCCGAGACCTGGGTCTCCTACATCGACCTGTACGGCGAGGTTCCCTTCGTCCCCACGCTCGTCAGGGTCGGCGCTGACGAGTTCGCCTTCAACACCAGCTTCATCGTGTTCGGCAGCGGCGCCACCATGCCGCAGAAGATCCGCGAGCTTCGCGCCGCCGGCAAGAAGGTGCTCGTCATCCAGCGCGGCGCTTCCGGCAGCGGCCACTCCGATCGCTATCTCGTCTTCATCTCGCCCGCCTGATCGCTCGAAAATGCCCCCAAAGAAGAAGATCAACGAGCCCCACGTCAAGCTCTACGAAGCCGACTGCCCCGTCTGCGGCCGTCACTACGAGGGCAACTTCCCCATGTGGGTCCGCATTGGCGACTTCCCCTGCATCTGCGGCGCGACCGTCCCCGCACCCCGCAGCCAGGGCGGCTACAACGACTACAACTTCGACGACTGATCCGCCGGGCTCCGTCGATCTACAATGACCCCATGTCCATCGTCCAACTCACCTCCCGGGAAGGCTTCGCCCGCCATCGCCGCCTCCGCCGATCCGAGGGCTTGCGCCGCCTCGTCGCGGAGACCCGCCTCTCGCCGTCCGACTTCGTATATCCCCTGTTCGTCTCGCACGGCGCAGGCGTCCGCGAAGAGATCGAGGCGATGCCTGGCCAGTACCGCATCTCGCTGGATCAGATCGCGCGTGAAGCCGAGGACCTGCGCGCGTTGACCATCCCGGCTGTGCTCCTGTTCGGCCTGCCCGCCTCCAAGGATGCGCAGGGAACCGAGGCCTACGCCGAAGACGGCATCGTCCAGGAGGCCGTCCGCGCCTTCAAGCGCGCAGACCCGGAGCTCGTCGTCATCACCGACGTCTGCCTCTGCGAGTACACCGACCACGGCCACTGCGGCCTCATCGTCGACGGCGAGGTCGACAACGATGCCTCGCTCGACCTGCTCGCCCGCACGGCTGTGTCCCACGCTCGCGCCGGCGCCGATATCGTCGCCCCGTCCGACATGATGGACGGGCGCGTCGAGGCGATCCGCGAGGAACTGGACGACGCCGGCTACACGCAGACGCCGATCATGGCCTACAGCGCAAAGTACGCGTCGGCCTTCTACGGCCCCTTCCGCGTCGCCGCCGACAGCGCGCCCCAGTTCGGCGACCGCCGCGGTTACCAGATGGATCCCCCGAACGCCCGCGAGGCACTGCGCGAGATCGAAGCCGACATCGAAGAAGGGGCCGATATCGTGATGGTGAAGCCGGCTCTTCCCTACCTGGATGTGCTGTCCCGCGCCCGCCAGGAGTTCGACGTGCCCCTCGCCGCGTACAACGTCAGTGGCGAGTACTCGATGATCAAGGCCGCCGCCGAACGCGGCTGGATCGACGGCCGCCGCGCCACCCTGGAGACCCTCACGGCCATCAAGCGCGCCGGCGCCGACATCATCATCACCTACCACGCCAAAGAAGCCGCCCGCTGGCTCCGCGAGTAGCGAAGAGACCCTCTGTCGTAGGGGATGCGGTCGTGCGTGTTGAGGGGACGCCTAGAACATCACTGAGGGTGCATACACTCCCTGTGGCTCTTCGTACGCTCCGAGCGCCATCAAGTTCATGACCTTAACGTTCCGATGATTGGCTGCGAGAGCCCGCCGGTACAGACTTCCGTTGCGGATCGGCACGAGGTTTTGCGTGCCGGGGGCAGATGCCCCGACACCCGCAAGCAATGCGAGCATCCCGTCTTCCGTCTCGGCGACCCCATGTCCCATGATGCCGCCGAACAAGTAGCCGCGAATGCGGCCCGAGTCGAGCACGAACGCCGGGAATCCCAGCTGGAGAAACAGCGCGATCTCACCCTTGCGGCTGACCCCGTACACACTCTTGCACAGCTCGTCCATCCCGTCGACATCGCCCGTCGTAGCGGGGCGAAACGCCGGATCGAGCGAACCGGTAGCGAGCGCCATGAGCGCCAGGGGCTCCTTGGTATCGAAGCCCAGCGACGCGTACAGCGCGAGCGAGCGCATGTTGAAGGCGTCCTGTACAAGACGCATCCCCTCGTGACCCTGGCCGCGCGCGTGCGCGATCACGTCCTGCATCAGCTGCTTCCCGATGCCTTCGCCTTGAGCACGGACGTCGACGGAAACCGGTCCGATGGCGCCGACGTCTCCCCACATGCTCACGAAGCTTGAGCCGCGAGGTCGGTCGCCGTCGTAAGCGGCGGTCGCGTACACACGTTCCTGCGAAAGCAGAAGCCCGGCGATCCCGGCCGCGAACTCCGGGCTCTCGAAGTCCGTTGGAAAGCCGTGCGACTCCGCGATGTCCCGAAACGCCTCGTAGCAGATGCGCCCGAGTTCGGGGACGTCTTCGGGATTCGGCCGGCGCAGATCAATGGGCATCGTGCCCCCCCTTTGTCGATGACCGTAGGGACGACACGCCGCGGCACGCCCCTCCGGGCCTCGAGCCGGCGCGGTCACCCTCCGAAGTTAATGCGGCAAACATAGGGCCACAAAACAGGTGCTGTCTAGGGACAATCGGCCCCCGGCCTGGCCCCTGGGGCGGGACCGCAGGCGCCGGCCTGCGAGTGGATCGCAGCCGCTAATCCTCGGGATCCTGCCACCCCCGCGGCAGGGACCTTCGGCCTGCGAACAGCGGATGAAGCGGGGGGCCTACCGTTTCTTCGCCGTCTCGCCATTCAGCGCCACCGCGGCCTTCACCAGCGCCTTGAACGCGCGTATGTCGACCTTCTCCCCTTCGTGGATGTCGATTGCCCTTCGGGTGCCGCCTTCCAGGCTGGAGTTGAAGAGCCCCCGAGGATCCGGCAGGGAGGCGCCCCGCATGAACGTGAGCTTGACCGCCTGCTTGTAGGTCTCCCCTGTACAGACGATCCCGGCGTGGGACCATACGGGCACGCCCCACGGGTTACTGGGCTTGACCCATTTGCACTCCTCCACGATGTCCGGGTCCGCCTCGTGGATCATGCGACGGATGTTCGCCAGCGTTTCGCCGCGCCAGTCATCCAGCGACCGGATCCGCTCATCGATGAGACGAGACGCCGTCATCGTGGCTGCCCTGGCCTTCGCGCCCGCCTTCGCACTCGAGCTATCGGTGGCGGCCGTCCTGCGTGGCTTGCTCGTGCGCGCCGAGCTCCGGGCGTTCATCTTGCTGTCAGTTCCCATAGCCCCAATTGTAAGCACCGGGCGGCCGCCAGGGAACGAGACGTGGACGGCTGTTGGATAGACCAGAAGGTTGTCGTCCACGAGTAAGTAGTGGCGTCGCGCATCACATGCCGTCGCCGAAGCGATCGTGCGCGCCGTCTAACCGCCGAAAATGTTGCCAAAAGTGATCTGGCGCCCTTGCAGATCGTCGGGCACTCCGGGCAACATCGCCCCAAGGGAGGGGAACGATGCTCCGTTGTGACCGCTGTACGAGACCGACCCCAAGTCCCGCCGGAGCCGCAGCAACAACGTCAGAGTCGAAATTGCAAGACGGCTTTTTCTGCAAAACGCAGGTTTAGTGCAAAACGGAGGTTTAGTGCGGTTCAGCCGCGCAGGTCCAGGCAGTAGATCACCAGCCCGACATGCGTGAGTGTGCTCTCTGCTCCGACCCGTCGTCGAAGCGCTGACCGCGGTCGTTCGTGCGATCGTTCAGAGGTGATCGGGCCCGCCATGACCGCGGGGCTATCATGCAGCGGGACCGATTCGTGGTCGTCTTGCCTTGAAACTCCCCCGGCCAAACCCAGTACTAGAGGGGCTTTAGCCCCTCCAAGAAAGCAGGGGCTTTGATCCTCCTGTGTGCGAGGCGCAAGCCTCCCATGTAGATTCCAACCGCCGGAGCGAGCTGAGAGGGGTGAACATGGAACGGCCTCAAATGAGAATCTCCGGTCCAGTGCTGGACGCCCCCGATGTTGCCGAGCTGACACGCTTCTATGAGCAACTGCTTGGTTGGGAGGTAGAGGAGCTGTGTGGGCCCAGGCCGGGCTTCCCACCCGGAGACGGCTGGTCGCGCCTGCGTCCGGCCGATCGCAGTACGAAGATCGAGATCCAGGGCGAGCAACACTATGTGCGCCCTGTCTGGCCCGGAGCCCCGGGCACCCAGGGCATGCAAATCCATCTCGACATCTGGGTCGAGGATGTTGCCGCTGGTGTCGCGTGGGCCATCGCTTGCGGAGCGACTCAGGCAGAACACCAGCCGGCCGATCGTGATCCGAGCCGCCTGCGGGTGATGCTGGATCCGGCCGGGCATCCATTTTGCCTGTGGTCGTGACGGTGAACAGACGTCCGATGCCGCAGTCCTACGCCCTCATTGCGCGGCTGCGTCGTGACGCCGGCGTGGAACTGGCGGACCTGGGATGCGTCCTCATCCGCCACCACCGCGCATGCGCACACCAGTCAGGGCGTATCCGGTCTTGAAGCCCGGTCGGCGGGACTTCGGATCTCGCCGGGTTCACTTAGAAGCGCTCGATCAGCAACAGACGCTGCGCCTGGCTGGCGCATCACGGCGTCCAGCGCCGGCCACGGTGGACCCTCGCGCAGTGCGCTGAGGAGGTCTCGCCCCGCTCGTTGCCTGTCCGGGAACTGGTCCGCCAGATCCCAGCGCCACGCCGCAACCATCGCAAGGACGAGGCCCCGGCACTCCCCCAGCAGATCTCGATCAGCGCCCGGATACAGCTCGCTGACCTCTTCGGGCACATGAGCGAGGTCGAACTCGACAGGACCGCGGCAACACGTTTCGAGGTCGATGAGCAGCGGCCCGTTCCTCGCATTGAGCACGTTGCCCGGATGCGGCTCCCCGTGCAGCAGTTGCTCTGCGGTGCCGCGCTCCTCGATCGCTTGTCGCAGGCTTCGTAACGTGTTGCCGAGAAGCTCCCGGTCGGCGTCGGCGAGCGCCGGTGTGCGATCGCGGCTCTCCACGAGTTGTTGAGCCTCCGCAACTCGATCCGTGAAGTGCGGCGTCGTGACATCGACCTTCCGCATACCCGCATGCAGCCGCTCGAGCGCCTTCGCGTAGCCGGCCGGTGAGACCTCTCCAGTGGCGACAGGTTCGTAGTAGGTCCACAGCGTGACCACGAAGCCGTCACGCTCGTAGACGCGCGGCTCCGCTCGCGGCTCCAGTGCCGCCACGGGGCTCTGTGCCTCGGCGAGCCGTTGCGCAAGCTCGATTTCGAGCGCTGCGACCTCCTGTCCCACATGCGCGACTCGCGCAAGGACGTCGCAAGGCAGCAGGCGCACTGCGAGTTTGTTCGAATTGTGAAGAACGATCGCGTTCGTCGCCGTCAGGTCAAGCGCTGAGGCGATCGACGTGGCCGCAGCCACCGCACGCGAGAGAGCCGGTTCCTCCATCTTCCCTTATTCTCGCCGCCCCGCGTCAGCAGATCTCGAAGGCGTGCAACCTTGCTCCCGGCTCTATCAGTCATACAAGTCAAGGCAATAGTTCACCAGCTCGACCCGCGGGAGTGTACGT
>JACRBR010000288.1 GCA_016213125.1 Chloroflexota bacterium
CCACAGCGAAGAACGGCGCCAAACCGGCGAAGAAAGCCGCAGCAGCAAAGTCCCGCCGCTAGCCCAACCGTGTGGCACAGCCGTCCCCGGCTGTGCGTCCGGCAAAGCCGGACAGGCGCAGGACGATGCACCAGTTGAAACACGGCCATCGCGGGCGCAAACCGGAAGCAAGAACAGGCACTACACGGGCGACGCCTCCACATGCAACAATAATCCGATGACGAAAGACCAACTCCTCGCCGCCATCCGTCGCGACCGCACCGAATTCGAGGCCTGCCTCGCCCTCGGCGACGACGCCCTCACCGCGCCCGGCCCGGATGGCGGCTGGTCCGTGAAGGACCACCTCTCTCACATCGCTGCCTGGGAGCGCATGATCGTCGCCCATCTGCGAGACGGCACAGACCACGAGATCGCCGGCATGGACGCGGCCACATACGCCCGCGCCTCCCTCGACGACCTGAACACCCGCCTCCACGAACTGCACGCCGCAGACACCATCGAGCAGGTCCGACGCGAGTCCGCCGATGCCCACGCCGCCATCGTCGCCTTCATCGAGGCGATGCCGGAGGCGCGCCTCGACGATCCGTACTGGGACGACGAGCCGTCCGGCCGCACCGTGGTTCAGAAGATCGCCGGGGACACCTACCTCCACTACCGCGAGCACGGCGAGTGGATCTATACGCTGCTTGCCGACTTTTACATGGCCCGGGAAGCACCACCCGGGCTCGTCGAGGACCTTGGGTTCGATCCCCTGGAATGCGGCCCGCCGTACTTTCGCATACAGCCGTTCGCACGCATCCGCCGCTGCCCAAACTGCGACGGTCGGGGCCTGGACGCCGAGTGGCAGGACAGCGACGGCTTTGCTACATCCCCCAATGCACCACTGCTTACGAGCCAGCGACCCGCCTTCTGCACGTCATGTGGTGAAGAGCTCTCGTTGTCATGGTGGACCGCCGCCTGGAAGCGTGATTCAACAGAGTGATGACCAAAGCCGAACTCCTCGCCTCCATCAAGCGCGACCGCACCGCCCTCGACGCGCTCCTCGCGCGCGTCAGCGACACCCGCATGACCGATCCCGTCCTCGACGCGGGCTGGTCGGTCAAGGACGTCCTCGCCCACATCACGGCGTGGGAGCAGCTCTGCCTCAAGTGGCTTCGCACCGGCGTCCGCGAGGAGCTGACTGCCGGCGACGAGTTCGGCACGCAGGTCAACGCCCTCAACGCTCGCCTCTACGCCGAGAACAGGGCCCACGCGCTCGACGCCGTGCGCGCTGCCTATGCACGCTCGTACGACGAGATCGTCACCGCGACCGAGGCGCTATCGGACGATCAGCTCGCCGAGAAGCCGGCGTGGGCGCCGCACGCATCGCTCTGGCAGATCGTCAGCGCGAACAGCGACGAGCACTATCGCGAGCACATCGAGCAGATCTCCCGCTGGCTCGCCTCGGATGCCGGCTGAAAGGACCACCCGCATGGACGACGCAGCCCGCACCTTCCTCGAGAACAACCACGCCGCCGCCATGACCACGCTCAAGCGCAACGGCACCCCCCACACGGTGCGCATCGGTGTCGCGCTCGTCGATGGCAAGATCTGGTCCTCCGGCACGCCGGATCGGCTGCGCACAAAGCACCTCCGCCGCGATCCCCGCTCGACGCTCTTCGTCTTCAACGATGCCTGGGCCTACCTCACGCTCGAGTGCCAGGTCACGATCCTCGAGGGCCCCGGCGCGATCGCCGACAGCGTGAAGCTGTTCGAAACCATGCAGCGCGGCATGACGCCCGCTCCCTCGCCCGGCAAGCTGGTCTGGTACGGCCAGGAGAAGTCCGTCGATGAGTTCATGAAACTCATGGAGGAGGAGCGCCGCATCATCTACCAGTTCGACGTGACCCGCAGCTACGGCCTGTATGGAGCGACGCCCACACGATGATCCACCAACCCGAGGCCATCCTCTTCGACATGGACGGCACCATCCTCGACTGGACCACCGGCATGGAGGAGTCCTGGCTCGAGTCCTGCGAGAAGCACCACGACCCCTCATGGCCCCACGCCCCCGCCCGCCTCCACGACGCCATACGCGCCCGCCGCACCTGGTTCTGGAGCGACGCCGCGCGCGCTGCACGCGGACGCATGGACCTCGACGGCGCCAGCCGCGAGATCGTCCGCCACGCCTTCGCCGATCTCGGCCTCGACGCTGCTGATGTCGCGCACGATCTCGCCGACTACTATCGCGCGCTGCGGTCCGCCGCGATCGCGCCCTACCCCGGCGCCATCGAGACGCTCGCCGCATTCCGCGAGCGCGGCATCCCGTTGGCCCTCATCACCAACGGCGAGGCCCGCAACCAGCGCCGCAGCGTCGTCCAGCACCAGCTCGAGCGTTTCTTCGACTGCATCGTCATCGAGGGCGAGTTCGGCGTCGGTAAGCCCGACGAGCGCGTCTTTCGCCACGCCCTCGCCGCCGTCGGTTGCGATCCCGAGGCGGCGTGGATGGTCGGCGACAGCCTCGAGGCCGATATCGCCCCCGCCGTCGCCCTCGGCATTCACACCGTGTGGGTCGACGAGACCGGCGCCGGCCTTCCCGCACGGGCGCCCGCCCGTCCCCACCGCATCGTGCGGGCGATCTCCGAACTCGTGGGGTAGCCGTCAAGAACGCGGCCTGCGACGGGGAGTTACAATCTGGCCATGCAAGAGAAGCCAGCGTTTCACGTCATCAAGGACGGCATCGTGTACGAGCTCCGCGAAGTGCCCGATGGCGGATACTTCATCTCGGTACCCGCCCTTCCCGGCTGCACGAGCTTCGGAGAAACGATCGACGCCGCCCTTTCGATGGTCAGAGAGGCGATGGAGCTCTGGGTCGAATTCGCTCGTGAGCAGGGGCTCGACGTGCCCGACGAGATTGCGCTCCGGCAGGCATCTTGATTGGCATCGAAACTACCGGCACTGCGACCTGCACGGATCATCAGGGCGCTCGAGTCTTGCGGCTTACGCATCATTCGCCAGAGGGGTAGCCATGTCGTCCTCTGGAAAGAGGGCCTGGCCCGACCGGTCATCATCGCTCAACACACGAAGGAACTGCCCCCGAGCGTCGTGTCTGACTTGCTCCGGCAAGCCGATGTAGCAGCGGATGAGTTCCTCAAACACGTCTGAGGCCTACGCTGGCATGACCTCCGCGCAGTCGAGGTCCTCCATCGCGGTCGTGCGGCGCGTCAGCCATTTGTGGAACAGCGCCGTCCCGCGCTCGTTCGCCGCGTCCAGCGTGCCGATGCCGATGACGGTGTAGATGTTCGTGTACAGCACACCCTGCCGGTAGTTCAACAGCGCCTCGTCCCAGGTGTACTCCTTCGAGCCCCCGTCCGTGACCGTGTCGTACCACAGCCGCAACAGGCGCTGCTCGTGCGACCGCCGCACATCGGGCTCCAGGCACGTCGACATGAAGTACGCCACATCGAACACGCCTCGCCCACGAGAGGAGATCTGCCAGTCGATGGCGGCGACTGGGGATCCGTCGGGGTGGTCGAAGAAGAGGTTGTCCAGCCGGTAGTCACCGTGGATGATCGTCCGCGGCGGCCGCTCGAAGATGTTCAGCAGATCGATGACGTGCGTCTTCATGCGTTCGGCCACCGGTATCACCTTCGGCGGCACCAACTCGCCAAACGCCTCCACGAACGGCTCCCAGGCCTCGTTGTAAGACTGCTCCGCCGACTGGTGGACGGGAGCGTTCACCAGCGGCATCCACTCCATGGATTGCAGCCGCTGATGCTGCCACCACGGCCTCTGGCACGCGCCCAGCGCCGCGATCGCACGCTCGGCATCGGCCACGCTGCAGCTCCGCACCTCGTCACCGAACCGGGCCGGGTTTAGGTCCTCGAGGATCAGGACGTAGTCGTCGCCCGGGATGTCCATGTAGCTGTAGTAGCACTTGGGCGTGCGGATGCGCATGTCGGCGGCAACGTCCCGGTAGAAGTTGATCTCCCGCTCGTAGAAACGGAACAGGTTGCTGACTTCGCGGCCGCCGGGGTCGAGCGTCGGGATCTTGAAGATCATCGAGGGCGGTGCGCCCTCGTCCGCGCGGTCGTACTCGACGAAGACCTTGGCCAGCTGACCCAGAAACCCCGCCCCTGCCCCGATACCCTGCGTCCGCACCGATGTCACGCCGGCGTCTCGCAGGACGCCGCCCTCACGCAGCGCAGACGTCAGCCACTCCGGCGTGATCTCCTCCGGACTGCGTGGAATGCTGCCGTTCGTTCCGCCCATCGTCCCCGTATCTCCCGCTCTCGCCCGGCGTCTCAGGCCGGCATCTGCTCCGCTGCGTTCAGCTCCTCGATAGCCGCCGCACCTCGCCGCAGCCACGCCGTCCACAGCGCCATGCCGCGCTCGTTCGTCGCGTCCAGCGTACCGATCGCGATCACGATGTACACGAACATGAACAACGCCCCGCGCCGGTAGTCGTCCCAGCACTGCTCGAAGCTGTATCCCCGCACGCCGTTCGCCTCCAGCGTGTCGTGGTACAGCTTCACCAGTTCGCGCTCGTGCGCCCGCCGCAGCTCCGGCTCCAGCCCTCCGCACAGCAGGTACGACACGTCGAACGCGCCCCGTCCCCGGGTCGAGATCTGCCAGTCCGCCACCGCGAACTCCGGCCCGCCCGCCGTCGACGCGAAGAACAGGTTATCCGTCCGGTAGTCCCCGTGGCTGATCGTCAGCGGCGGCGTCGCGAACGACGACTGGATCTTGACCACGTTCTGCCCGATGCGCTCGCACACCGCCTTCACCTCGGGCGACAACGACCCGCCGAACATCTGCAGAAACGGCTCCCAGGCCTGCTGGTACGCCCCCGCCGCCACCTGTTGCACCGGCGAGTCGATCATCGGCATCCACTCGCCGATCTTCGCGAGCTGCGGGTGCTCCCACCACGTCGCGTGGAACTTCCCGATGCTCGTGACGCTCAGCCGCGCCTGCTCCAGGCTACAGCCCTGCGCATGATCGCCCACCTCAGCCGGCGACAGATCCTCGAGCAGCAGGATGTACTCCTTCGTCTCCGGGTTCGCCGCGCTGTAGTACCGTCGCGGCGTCCGCAGTTCGACCTTCTCGGCGATCTCCTCGTAGAAGCGGATCTCGCGGTGGTAGAAGTCGAACAGGTTGCCGATCTGCCGCCCGCCCTCGCTTGCCGCCGGGAACTTCCCGACCAGCGACGACGGCGCGCCCGGCTCCGGCCGGTCGTACGTCAGCCCCACCTGGGCGATCTGCCCGATGAACCCCGACCCCTCGCCGATCGTCTTCACCTCGATCGACGTGACGCTCGCGTCCTTGATCACGCCGCTCGAACGCAGCGCCTCCGTCATCCACGCCGCCGTCAGTTCCTGCGGTCCCGCCGGAATCGTCATTCCCAAACCATGCCTCCCGCTCCTAGAACATGTTCGGACAGAACGGCGCGTAGTTGGTGCGCCAGATGCTGTCCCACAGCCGCAGGTCCGCGTCCCGCGACGCCTCCGCCCGCCCGTAGCGCACGGCATTCGTCGGCCACACCTGCCCGTACAGGATCTGCGCCAGCGATGACACATCGAGTGTGAGCTGCGGCGACTCCTGGGTGCGCGTCACCGCCGAGCCCTCGGCTCCCGCCTCCAGCGCCCAGCGACCGGCATTCCACGGGCACATCTCGTCCCGCACCTCGAAGACCACCCGTCCCTCCGCCCCGTACGGACGCAGCGGCAGCAGCCGCTCCAAATCCAGGATGCGCGCGTGCAGCCAGTCCCGCTGCTGCGCGTGCAGCTCCCGAGGGTCCTGCATGATATGGAAGGCCGGATCGTCCAGCGGCGCGCAGTCGAAGATGATCCGCGATGCCAGGTCGAACTTCTTCAGGTACTCCCAGATCGCCCGGTACGCCGCCGGCGTCTTGTACACGTAGTCGCGCACGTAGACCCGCTGTCCCGGCCCGCCCGTGTCCGCCCCAGACGCCAGCCACTTCGCCGCCCACGCGATGTACGCCTGCGGCTCGCCGCCTTCCTCGTACACCGCCAGGAGGCTCGGCCCCGGGTTCGCGCCGTCGTACGTGCCGCCCGCGTGCACCTGGCTGTCCCACATCGGCTTCGCCCGCCGCAGGTATCCGTTGCGCGGCGCCATGAACTCGTCGTACATCTCCTGCAGCAGCGGCTGGCCGTCATCCTTCGAGACCTCGCGCCACGTCCCCTTCGCCTCCGGCAGCGACGGCACGAAGTTCACCCACCGCGGGTCGATCTCGAAGCGCACCGCCGTTGACACGCACGAGTACCCGTACCGCTGGTAGATGCTCGCGATCGACGCCAGCAGGATCGCCAGCGGCTCCAACTGCTGCTCGTATCGGCGCTTGAAGTCCGTCTCCATGATTTTCCGCAGGTGCCCGCGCCGCCGGTACTGCGGCAGCGTCCCGACCACCGTGACGCCCGCCGCGCGCGTGACTCCCCCGTTCAGCCGGTGCTGGAACGGGAACGCCCCGTACGTCGTCGCCAGCTCTCCGTCCTCGAACGCGCACAGCGACCACTCCGGCCGCAGCACGAACTCCGCCCGCTCCGGATCGCGCGGCTTCCCCGTGTAGTTCCCGAACACGATCGCCGGCACTCGGTAAAACGCCTGCTCCTCTTCCTCGCGATACGGCCTGATCTCGAGCGCCACAAAACCTCCGTTCGATGGATAGACCGGATTCTAGCAGTTGTAGGGTCACCGCGCCGACGTCCACCGTCACGTGTAGGGGCACGCTGCGGCGTGCCCTCGACCCCTACGATCGCACGCCAACAGGCCCTCATCCGGTACGATCACACGCTATGCCCCCACGCACCCACGCCCCTGCCGCCGACCCCACCGAGATCTTCCCCTTCCCCGTCGGCCAGACCCCGCCCGACGACCGCGCCTACTTCGAGATGCTCACCTGGTTCGTCTTCGGCGCCGGCCTGAATTGGAAGGTCATGCGCAACAAGTGGCCCAACTTCCAGAAGGCCTTCCGCAAGTTCAACATCAACGCCGTCGCGAAGTTCACCGACGCCGACATCGACCGCCTCCTCGCCGACACCGGCATCGTCCGCAACGGCAAGAAGATCACCGGCACCATCGAGAACGCCCGCGAGATCAAGACCGTCGCGAAAGAGCACGGTGGCATGACGCCCTGGATCCGCTCCTACGGCCCCGATGCCGCCGCCCTCATCAAAGACACCAAGAGGCGTTTCCACCACATCGGCGATACCACCGCCCGCCTCTTCCTCTCCTGCGCCGGCGCCCTCGAATACCCCACCTGGAAGCCCACCGACCGCCAGCGCCACCGAGATCCGTAAGGGCGAGGCACTGCCTCGCCCTGCAGTCCCACACCCCACCCCTCCATGCCACAGAGCCGCCAGCCCCGGCGTAGGGGCGCAGCCTGCTGCGCCCTAGGCGTCACACGACACATCCACATGCGGTAGCGCGACACCGCGAAGTAGCTGCGGAGCTTCAGCTCCGCCCGGTGCATCAAGCCCAGGAAGACCGCTTCATCCGACCCGCAGCCCCGCGCGCACCTACACCGCCCGCCGGATCGCCGCCACCAACGCCCGCCGTTCCCCCGCCGTCGTCGCCGGAAGCCGCTGCCAGGCCGGCCCCACCTTCACATCCGCAAAGAACCCCGCAGCGTCCTCAGGGAAATGCAGGAACGCCGACGACCCCCGATAGAACACGCCCCGCCGCTTCTCGACGAGCCCGTCGACCGCCCGGATCCGGTCGAGCAGCGGCTCCAGTGCGTCGAGAGCGACGGCGGTAGCGTGCTTCACTCGTCTCGAGACCTCAGTCGATGTCAACTCGTCCAGCTTCTCGACAGAAGAAGCAAGCAACCGGTGTGAAGTCGATGTGCTGCTTGAGCCCGCGCAGCAGCTCGTCCAGTTCGCGAGCGCAGTACTTCGTGTAACTCGTCGTCACACCCGTCCTTGTCTTGTGCAAGTGACCGCAGTCTGAGCGATGAATGCGTGTCCACTTCTCGCCCAGCTCTGACCCATTGCAGACGTAGGCAAGCCCTTGCTTGAGGTAACGCTCGTAGTCCTTCTGTTGACTCTTCTCAAAGATCTCCATGCGCGCCCTTCGTGGCGACCACCTCGGCGTATACCCCTACCCCAACTTCACCGCGGTCCCCGCCGCCGTCACCATCAGCATCGACCCGCCCACCGTCTCGTAGTCGATGTCCACGCCGACGATCGCGTCCGCACCCAGCTCCGTCGCCTGCGCCTCCATCTCCGCGATCGCCGTCTCGCGCGCCTTCCGCAGCTCTTTCTCGTACCCCGCCGCGCGCCCGCCCGTGATGTTCCGGATCTGCGCGCCGATGTCACGGAACACGTTCGCGCCCAGTATGGTCTCGCCCGCGACGACGCCGAGATACTCGCGCACAGGACGGCTTTCGATGGCTGTGGTTGTCGAGACGATCATGGTTCCCTCTCACGATCTGCGTGCACGACGGGCACGGTCCGGTTTCGGCGATAGCGTAACCCAACACGCCGCGCCCGTGACGCCCCTCGCCCGCTCTTCAGCGTATGCGCTCTACTCTTATGTGAACCACGGCAGGCTGCCTCCATCCATAGAACGATCCGATGCCGCGCCCCGCCGCCATGCGACTGCTTTTGCCGGCCGTGTTAAGAACCACGTTTTGTTGTCGATAACGGGCCATTATGTAGGCCCCAACCTCTGCCGGTCCGCCCGCCCCCGCGGTAAAATGCCCCGGCAGCCACGCCCCCCGTGGCCGCCGCCGGAACGCCGGCAAGGAGCGCGGTTTTCGGCAGAAGTCACCGATGTTCTAGATACGGAATCCGCCGCCGCAGCGGCGGACTCGCGCAAACAGCTACGAGGGAATCGTGGTCAATCGATCACTCAACGGCGAAGGCTACATGCTCCCGCTCGGCGGCCCGGAGTTCTGGCTCCAGGCCGAGCTGCAGGACGCCATGGACCGACTCATCCGCTCGCACTTCCGTGATGTCATAACGATGCCGCGCGCTCCCTACCCGCGCCTCGAGCTCAGCGCGCGCATGACATCGAGCGCCGGCCGCTGCTACCCCGACACCGGCGAGATCAAGCTCGCAACGCTGTACCACCGCGACCACGGC
>JACRBR010000283.1 GCA_016213125.1 Chloroflexota bacterium
CAAGTCGAACCATGTGATCTTCGCGACGTCGCCCCAGACGCCCGGTGGCGGGAGTGCCGTGTACTTCACCGGCTGGTCTGACGGCGGCGCGCAGCAGCACACGATCACGGCCAATGCGGCCGGTACCTACACGGCGAACTTCAACGACCCGACGGCAACGCCCACCAGCACGCCAACAGCGACGAGCACACCGACCGCTACGAGTACGCCGACGCGGACGCCCACCCCGACCCACACACCCACGCCGACGCCGACGACCACGCCGGGACTGCCCACGAACACACCGAGCCCAACGGCGACGAACACGGCTGTGCCCACGGATACCTCGACGCCCACGAGCACCCCCACGGCTACGCCATGCGGCGGCGACCTGGACTGCGACGGCGTCGCCGACGCGTCTGACAACTGCGCATTGGTGCCAAACTCCGGACAGGAGAACAGCGACAGGAACTTCATCGATCAGACGCCGCCCTCGACGCAGGATGATCGCACCTGGCCCAACTCCGACGCGCTGGGCGACGCGTGCGATTCGGATGATGACAACGACGGCATCCTGGACGTGGACGAGGCTGCCGGCTGCAACGGATCCGGCCCGCTGGAAGCGACAAATCGAGACACGGACGGGGACCGGTTCCTGGACGGTGCGGAGTGCGCGCTGGGCACCAACCCGGGAGATCCAGGGAGCAAACCGACGATCGCGCAGTGCGCGGCGCAAGTTGGTGTGCCGCAGGTCACGGACACAGACGGGGATGGGGTGCGCGATCACATCGAGTTCTGCAACTACAACACGAACCCAAACGCCACCGACACGGACGGGGACCTAGACGGCTTCCCGGCCAACGGCACCTCCCGTGATGGCTGCGAGGCTGCCTCGTTCAATCAGGACCGCATCGTCACCTCCGGCGACCAGCTCCTGCTGGCGTTCGAGATCGCCCGCGAGGTGACGCCGTCGTTGCGGCTGGTGAGCATGGACGTCAATAAGGATGGGGTGGTGAGCAGCGGCGACCAGCTGCTGGTGGTCCAGTTCATGATCAACCTTGGCTCCTGTCCGTAGGCTGCGGAAACCGCAATCCCCGTGCCCGCTGAACACCTTGCCTGCGGAGCTATCCTGTTTCCCGGAGGTGGGCCATGGCCGACGACCGCGACGATTTCGACGGGATTGACATCAGTGGACCCTGGGGAGGCGTGCGCATAGGCTCCGGCATGCGCCCGAACTGGGACGCGCTCGACTCCGACGGGGACCCGGAGTACCGGCGCATCCGCCGGAAGGTGCGGCGGCGGCTGAACTTCTTCAGGAACGCGGCCCTCTTCGTGTTCATCGTCGGCGGGCTGGCCCTGCTGGACGGTGTCACGGGGGGTGGCTGGTGGGTGCAGTGGGTTGCCATCATCTGGGGCGCCTTCATCGGCCTGGAGTTCTTCACCACGTTCATCGGACCGAGCTTCTGGGGCAAGGAGGCCGAAGAGCGCATGGTGCGTCGGGAGATGGAGCGCCGTCGCGGCCGCGCCAGCATCGTGCCGGACCGCGACGACAGTCCGCCGAAGGCCTGACAACTCCGTAGGATTCGGCGCTTTCGCGCATTTGACCGCCTGTCCGCCACAGCCATACACTCGCGACGAGGAGGCGTGTTGCAACGAAGCGTGTGGAGCGACCTGGCGGCGATCCGACGCTACTTCTGGCTCCCGCTCGCGGCCGTGATCATCGCGGTCGGTGCGGCGCTCGCGCTCGGAGCGTTTGTCGGCGACACGGACGAGGCGCGGTTTCGCGTGAATGTCGTCGTCGACGCGCTGCCGCCGCTGTTCGGCCCGCCGGTGCTCCCGGGACCATTCGACTACGCGGCGGTTGGAACCAGCGATGCCGTTGTGGCCGACGTGGCTGCGAAGACCGGCACGACGTCGGAGGCCCTGCGGCCGAGGCTGAAGGCGGAGCCGCGGGTGAACAGCCCCGAGATCAACCTGACGGTCACCGGGAAGGGCGCGCTCAGCGTCGCGCGGGCGTGGGAGGCGTCGCTACGTGAGGCGACGATAAGGGAGACGCCCGCTATCGAGCAGCGGCTGGTGGAGCCGTACCGGGCACAGCAGGAGCAGGCGCGCGCGCAGCTCCAGGCATCGGCTGCGTCTGCGTCCGCGAACCCCGACGATGCGGTGTTGGAACAGGGCCTGGCCGCCGCCGAGGAGAACTACAAGACCGCATCGATGCTGGTGCAGTCGTACGACACGGTAACCGCGACAATGAAAGCGCAGGCGTTCACCGTGAAGGCGCCGCATGAGTACGGAGGCGGGCCAGGATCCATGCCCGCGCGCCTGGGTGCGGCCGCGGCGATCG
>JACRBR010000284.1 GCA_016213125.1 Chloroflexota bacterium
CCAGCGCGTCGGCGACCCGGATGATGGTGTCGAGATTCACGCCACGGCGGACGACTACGCGCTCGCCCGGAAGCTGCTGGCCGGTCCGTTCGCGCGGTTCATGGGGTCCGGGCTGAGCGACGCGGCGAAACGGTTCGGCCAACGCTTGAAAGCGAACTTCGGAACGGGCGAATGGGACACGCGCGAGGTTGGCAAGGTGGAGACGGTGATCCGTGATCCGCAGACCGTCCGGCAATACGTGCGGGCGCTGCATGGCGTGGGTGTGGTCGAGCAGACCGCCGAGAATAGGGGACCGAAGCCGGCGCGCTACAGAATCGTGGCGGACCTGCCGGACGACGCGAAGGTCGCGGGACTCCCTGCCGTCGAGGATGTCTTTCAGGGGGAATCCGCACCTTCACTCGGCGACAAGGGGCAACTGCCGACAGCAACGTGAGTTAGGACGCGGGAGGGCGGTTTCCGCGAGTAACAACGTCTCCGCGACAAGGCGGTTGACGCTGAAGACGCGGAAAGACGCGGAATTCAATCTTGCCGCGTGAAGGATGACGCACGCGAGCGCATCCGATTGGATTGCATTGCACCGGATGGAAGACGCGGAGACGCGGAAGACCGGGGACGAAAGACGTATGCTCGACCTTGACGCGATCTTTGACGATGACCGGCGACCCGGTCCAGTGGATACGGTGGACACCGAGCGGATTCGGGGACCGCGCCGGGCTGAGCCGATCGCGCGGAGGATGCTGGCGAATAAGGCGGCGTTACTGGCGGCGCTTGCCGGAGCGGGGGGCGTGGCCGTTGGCGGGGAGCGCTTCCACGGCGGCGACGTGCAGGTAAGGGACGACGGCCCAGCGGTCCAGCTTGGGGTAGGCGATGAAGATTTCGGACTTCATCGGGACGACCAGAGAGGGGTCGCGGATGTCGTAGCTGTCCCCGCTCGACAGCCGGAGGCGGAAGGGGCGAAACGGCTCGCGGTCCCGAAGCTCTCTGATCTCCTTGGCGACCATGCCTCGATTGTACGCTGCACCCTGCCCCCCGGACAAGCCATGCCTGACGATGACCGAAAGGGCCGCGAGCGGTCCAGCGATGCAGACAGGGGATGCCGGGTCGAAACCCCGTCCGGCGGCCTGTGCCCTGCGGACCTGCCGCAGGCGTGGCGCGAGCGGTACGAAGAGCGCGCGGCGATCCGCGAGTTTGAGGGCGGGCAAGCCCGCGAACACGCCGAGGCCGGGGCGCTGAAAGAAATCTTGCAAAGGATGACGGAATGCTCTTGACAGACAATCTCTTAGACGATATCGTTAGCAGCATGATCCCTATGTCGGACATCATCGTGAAGCGTTTCCGTGCATCGGGGCTGAGCATCAATGCGCTGGCGCGGGAAGCGGGCGTGAATTACGCGGCTCTGTATCGCTTCCTGCACGGGCAGGGCGATCCGCAGCTTTCGACCGTGACCAAAGTCTGCGCCGTGCTGGGCTTGGCGCTCACCCCTGTGGATAGTCCGAAACGAGCGGCGGCTCCCGCGCGCGTGCGTGCGCGAGGGGCGCGGGCGAAGGGAGGGCGCTGACGTGGCGAGCATATCCGCGGAACGCAACGGGCGGCGGGTGATTCAGTTTTTCGGCGGGGACGGCAAGCGCCGCAGCATCCGGTTGGGCAAGGCGTCTCAGCGCTTCGCCGAAGCCGTCAAGCACAAGGTTGAAAACCTTGTCGCGGCGTCCATCACCGGGCACGCGCTGGACGATGAAACGGCGCGATGGGTCGCGGCGCTGGACACCGTCATGGGCGACAAGCTGGCGGACGTGGGGCTGATCCCGAAGCGCGAGGCCGCGACGCTGGCCGCGTTCCTTGACGCGGTCATCGCTTCCCGGTCCGACGTGAAGCCCGCGACGGCGATCACCTTCGGCAACGTCCGGCGAAACCTTGTCGATCACTTCGGCGAGGACAAGCCGCTGCGGGACATTACGGCGGGCGACGCGGACAACTGGCGGCTGCACCTGATCCGCGAGGGCTTGGCGGACAACACCGTCCGGCGGCGCTGCGGAATCGCCAAGCAGATGTTCACCGTCGCGGCGCGCCGCAGGCTGATCGGATTCAACCCCTTCGCCGACCTCACCTCAGCCGTGCGCGGCAACCCGAGCCGTTACCGCTACGTCACCCGCGCCGACGCGGCGAAGATCATCGAGGCTTGCCCGAATGCCGAATGGCGGTTGATCTTCAGCCTGAGCCGATTCGGCGGGCTGCGCTGCCCGAGCGAGCACTTGGCGCTGAAGTGGGCGGACGTGGACTGGGCGCGCGGGCGGGTCACTGTGCGAAGCTCTAAGACGGAGCACCACGTCGGCGGGGACTGCCGCGTTATCCCGCTGTTCCCGGAACTGCTGCCGCACCTGCGGGAAGTATTTGAGAACGCCGAGCCGGGCACGGAGCACGTTGTCACCCGATACCGCGATCCGGGGCAGAACCTTCGGACGCAATTCGAGCGGATCATCCGCAAGGCCGGGCTTAAGCCGTGGCCGAAGCTGTTCCAAAACCTTCGCAGCAGCCGCGAGACAGAGCTTGCCGAATCGTGGCCGCTGCACGTCGTTTGCGCGTGGCTTGGAAACTCCCGACTGGTTGCGG
>JACRBR010000282.1 GCA_016213125.1 Chloroflexota bacterium
GAGCGCCTTCGGTTTCTCCGTTCACATCCGCGAAGACCTCATCATCGTCGGAGCGCCGTGGGATGATCGACTGGAAGGCGATGGCGGCGCCGCCTACGTGTACCGCTTCGACCAGACGGAGTGGGAGTTGGAAAGCGCCCTGCTGCCTCCCCGCTTCTCGAATCACGCGGGGTTCTCCGTGCGGATTGGCGGATCAACCGCCCTCGTCGGCGCCAGCGACACCGGCAGCGAGGGAACCGTCTTCGCCTACGAGTTCAACGGCTCCCAATGGCGGCTCGATCAGACCATCCCCCCTCCACAGCGCATTGGCCAGGCCAACTTCGGCTACGCGATGGATTTCGAGGACGATCGCTTGGTGATCGGCGCCTACGGGGCGTTCGACCACCGGGGAGTCGCGTACCTTTTCGAGCGCCAAGGCGGCGGTGACTGGTCGCCGCTCATCCGCTTCGACCCTTTCGACGTCCATGACACCGTGGGGGCGCCGCCTTTTTTCGGCGACGCATGTGCCGTAAGCGGCGATCTCATCGTCATTGGCGCGCCGTACGAAGACACGGATCACGGCGGCGATTCCGGCGTGGTTTATGCGTTTCGACATGAATGCGGCGAGGACTGCGCCGGCAGTGAGCGCATAAGGAAGCTCGTCTGCGATTCCGGCAACCTCACCGTCAAGCTGGTCGACGGCATACCGGGCGACGCCTTCGAGGCACTCCTCGCGACGGGCGAAGCGATCGAGGGAACGCTCAATCGTAGGGGCAAGGCGACCATCCGTTTCAGCGGGTTGCCCAACGAGGCGGGCGACGTGGATGTCTCCTGGGGCTGCGGCGAACAGGAGAACGCGGCGTTTTTCTGTCCGTAGGCGTGGAGCGGCGACAGTTGTCTTAAGGCTTGAAATCCGGCGAAGGCTGATCTTCCGTGGCTGGACGCTCTGTGCCAGGTCCGGCTATTCCGCGGCGATACAACCCCGTGCATCGATTCCGCGGCGAATCAGCCTGTCCCGTCGCTTGCGGACCCGATGTCGCCGAACCTCCGCTCGCGCTGTGCATAGGAGTGAAGCGCGGTGTTGAAATCCGCCTCGCTGAAGTCGGGCCAGTAGGTGTCGCAGACGTAGATCTCCGCATAGCTGAGCTGCCAGAGGAGGAAGTTGCTGAGGCGCCACTGCCACGCCGTGCGGATGAGCAGGTCCGGGTCCGGCAGGTTGGCCGTGTAGAGGCGTTCCCGGATCGTGCGCTCCTCGATCTGCGACGGGTTCAGCTTGCCCTCCGCGGCGTCGCGACTGATGGCGCGCACCGCGTCGAGGATTTCCTCTCTCGATCCGTAGTTCAGCGCCAGGCACAGCTTCAGCCCCGTATTCCCCTCGCTGAGACGGACCGTGCGATCCATCTCCTCGAGCACCGACGCCGGCAAACCCTCGCGCCGGCCGAGGTGAATGAAGCGGACGTTATTGTCGAGGATCGTGGGTCTTTCGGCGACGAGGTACTCGGCGTAGAGGCCCATGAGGAACTCGACCTCCTCGCGGGGCCGCTTCCAGTTTTCCGTGCTGAACGAGTAGAGCGTCAGCGCATCCAGCCCAAGCCGGGCCCAGTGCGTCACGAGGCGGCGGACGGTTTTCGCGCCCTGCTCATGCCCGCGGATGCGAGGCAACCCGCGAGCCTTCGCCCAGCGGCCGTTGCCGTCCATGATGATGGCCACATGCCGCGGCAGTTGCGCTCGGGTGAGACCGAGTTCCGCTTGGAGGTCGAGCGCCGGTTGCGTCGGGCCTGCGGGCGGTCCGGACGGCGAAGGCGAGGCCGTGCATTGCGGCATCGGCTGCAGGATGAACTCGACCTCGTTCACTGCCGACAATTCCTGTTCCAACGAATCCCATCGACCCGCGGCGGCTCTACGCCGCGTCTTGGACGACGCGATCCCAACCGCCGCCCAGGAGCGTCTGCGATCGCTCCGGTCCGACGCTGACGATCGTCACCGCCGCGCCGACCAACGACTCAATGCATTCCACGTACGCCCGCGCGTTGGGCGGCAACTGCGAGCGCGTTCGCGCGTCGCGCACCTCATCGCCCCAGCCCGGCAAATACTCGATCACCGGACGACATCGCTCCAGCCGCGCGACTCCCGCGGGCGGAACATCGAGTCGCTCGCCGTCGCATTCATACGCCGTGCAGATCCCCACCCGCTCGAAACCCGCCAGCGTGTCGAGGTGCATCACCGCGAGGTCCGTCGCCCCGCCCAGCCGCGCCGAATATCGGCACGCCACGGCGTCGAACCAGCCGCATCGCCGAGGCCGCCCCGTCGTCGTGCCATACTCGTGTCCCTGCTCGCGGATGCGATCCCCCACCGCGTCCGACAGCTCCGTCACGAACGGCCCGGAGCCCACTCGTGTTGAATACGCCTTGGTCACGCCGATGGTTCGCCGCAAAATCGTCGGAGGCACGCCCGCGCCCGACGCCACGCCGGCCGGGCCCGTGCTGCTGGACGTCACGAACGGGAATGTGCCATGATCGATGTCCAACAGGAGTCCGTTCGCGCCTTCAAAAAGCAGCCTGCGGCCTGACCGGATGGCGTCGTCCAGATACTGCGTCGTGTCGCAGATGTAGCCGGACAGCGACGCACGGGCGTCGGTGATGACGTGAAGGCAGGCCTCGACATCCGGCGGCTGATCGTGCCCGTAGAGCGCCGCCAGAACCTTGGCCTTATTCTCAACGATGCGCCTGACGCGGTCCGCCAGCGCCGGCTCGTTGAGCAGATCGTCGAAGCGGATTCCGCCGGATCGCCGCGCCTTCTCCGCGTAGCACGGACCGATGCCGCGCACGGTGGTGCCGAGCTTCTGCCCACCCGACGCGACGCCTTCGCTGAGCTGGTCTTCGAGCTTGTGATACGGCATGACCAGATGCGCGCGGCTGCTGATCTTGAGCTGGTCGCCGATCTTCATGCCGCGGGCGGTCAGACCGGCGATCTCCTCCATCAACGCCTGCGGATCGACGACCACGCCCGGGCCGATCACCGCGACGACGCCCGTCCGCAGAATGCCCGCGGGCAGCAGGTGCAGGGCGAACTTCTCCGGTCCGATCCAGACCGTGTGCCCGGCGTTCGCGCCGCCGTTGTAACGGACGACGCAGTCGAATCCGCCGGCCAGCAGGTCCACGATCTTGCCCTTGCCCTCGTCGCCCCACATCAGGCCGAAGACGCAGGAATGCCCGGGGTGCGCATCCGTAACGGCAGTGTGTGATGTCTGGTTCAAGTCGATTCGTGCCCTTGACTCGCCTCAAAAAAAGAAGGCCCGCCGCCGGGCCTGCCTCGCCGCACTTTCAGGCTGACGCTATCGACGGCGCAGGGCGCTGTCAACGCGGCCGCGCGCTCTCCCCGTTCGTCGCCGCGGACGCAGGTCGCCCGGGGCAGGACTCCAAGCCGCTGAGGCGAAGCCGTACCGCGCGCGTCAGCAAGCGGGCTGCGAGGCAGCGTTCAGTTTCGCGCAACAACAGAACCCGCTCCCTCACGGTCGCGGTACGGTAGGGTCGTGGGACGGTACGGTCGCGGTACGGTACGGTCGTGGGACGGTACTGTCGCGGTGCGGTGTTGCGCCGGCGGCTCGGACTGGCGGATGCCGGCTCGCGTGCTCATGTCCTCTTGAACTGCCGCTCCAGGTCGGACTTCGTCAGGCGCAGCGTCGTCGGACGCCCGTGCGGGCAGTTGCTCGACCGCTCGACAAGCTGCTTCTGCGCCACGAGCGCGTCGATCTCGTCCGGCGTCAGCGGATCGCCGGCTTTGATCGCGGCCTTGCACGCCATCATGTCGAGCACGGCGTGGATCAGCGCCTCGGGCTGCTCGTGCTCCGTGTGCCGCGCGAGGCGGTCCAGCAGGTCGCGCAGGAACGCGGGCACATCCGCCTCGCGCAGCAGCGTAGGAAAGGCGTGCACGGCGATGCGGTCGGCGCCGAACGCGTCGGCCTCGATGCCCAGGCGCTCCAGCAGATCGCGGCGCGACTCGATGACGGCGAGATCCTGCGGCGAGGCCTTGATCGTCTCCGGCAGGAGCAGGCGCTGCGACTCGAGCGGCCCGCCCATGATGCGCGACCGCAGCACCTCGTACATGATGCGCTCGTGCAGCGCGTGCTGGTCGATGATGAGCAGCCCGTCATCCGTCTCGGCCACGATGTACATGTTGTGAAGCTGGATGGCGCGGCGCTGCGGATCCAGTCCGAACGCCGCGCCGATGCCGCCCGGGTCCAAAGGTCCAGCGGCGGCAGCAGGCATCGCCTCGGGCATCGTGCCCGATCCGGCAGCATGACCGCTCCCGTCCGGAGCTCCAACCGGCAGGCGGCCACGGTCTGGCGAAGGCGTCCGATCAGGTTTGTCGTAAAACGACCGCCACATCTGCGCGGCGTCATGCAGCGTGGGCTGGGACGGTCCGGTCGCAACCGGCGGCGAGAAGCCGCCCTCACCGCGCGC
>JACRBR010000287.1 GCA_016213125.1 Chloroflexota bacterium
GGGTCAGCCATACGGATGACGACGATGTCGCCTCTTGAAACCTGGTACCTGCTCATTCTGTCGTCGCTAATCGGGCAGTACGGGACGTTTTCCCACTCGATGTAGGAGTTCTTGTTGATGTCCATCCCGCGTAAGAACTTCGGTCCGACTGGATTGTCGGATGCCGACTCTGTGTACCCATACTGCGTTGTGACCAAGTCAGAAAGGCGCTCTATCGGCCACGCATGAGGCACTGGCCCAAACGGCGAGTCCACCATCTCCACATCCTCATGGCCGGGGAAGCGGAACTCCACGAACCACTCGCGGTACAACGAGCGCGCCATCTCTTCGAGGATGGCGATGCGCCGCGTGTTGTTCTCGATAAGGTCGTCGTACGCAGCGAGGATGGATGCGACTCGCCGTTGTATCTCGATGGGTGGTACCGGAAGGTGCAGCAGCGCAAGTTCGCTGCCTCGTATCCCTGCTGCGGCCACCTGCATCACGAGGGATTGGATGCGCCCCTTACCATGTGGCGACATCAAGTAGTAGTAGAAGTAGCGAGGGTCTCCTTTCGATGGGTCGAGGCGAACCCGAATGAGATGGGACTCGAACGTGGTCGGTTCAGGCGCGGCGAGAACAATCGCGCACTTTCCCGCCCCAGCCGCAACGAGCGACTGGCGCGCGAAAAGTAGGTCGCCAGAGCCAAGCCCATACGATGCCAACTCTGCGTCGGTGGCGGGGACACGGTCCATTTCCTGGCCGTTCAGACGGGGATAGGCGAACAGCTCGCCCATGTTGACCATCTTCACGCCCGACCCGCGCACGCGCTTGGGCCGCGTCAGCCCGTTTCGCGAAGGCTCCGCGTACAGGTCGCCAAACGGTTGCGTTGGCCATGTCACTTGGTCGGCTCCGCTTCAAGCAATGCAGCGATGTTCAACCCGATGCGCTCTTCAAGGTTGCGAGACTCAACCGTCAGTAGCTCCAACTCTTCATTGAGTCCTTCGAGACGTTCCGCGAAGTCAAACTCGTCCGGCGCGCGGTCGGCCACACCCACGTAGCGTCCGGGGTTGACGCTCCATCCGTGTTGTTCGATATCAGCGAGCGTGACGACCTTGCATAGGCCGGACACATCGGCGTAGCGGTGCTCGGGAAACGCTTCCTTCAGCATCCGCATGGACTCGTCACGGTCGTACTGCTCGTCGTCGCTGTTGAACTCCGGCTCTTCGCCTCGGTAAAGCCGCACGATGTTCGCCAGGAACTCGCCCTGCTCGGGCGTGAAATCGCGGTGCGCGCGGTCGAGCTGGCGATAGATGTGCCGCGCATCGACGAACAACACCTTGTCGGCGCGGTCAGTGTCCTTCTTGCCTTTGTCGAGAAACCACAGCGTTACAGGCAGCGTCACGGTGTAGAAGAAGTTCGAGCCGATGGCGAACATCGCATCGACCGCACGGTCCTGAATGAGCTGGCGGCGAATCTCCATCTCGGAGCCGCGCGCATCGCTGGCGGAGTTCGCCATCACGAATCCCGCGCGGCCCTTCTCATTGAGCGCGCTGTAGAACGCCTGTATCCAGAGATAGTTGGCGTTGTCGGCCTTCGGCACGCCGAACCCGAAACGCCTGTCGTCCTTGATGCGCTCCTTGTCCACCTTGTCCACGTTGAACGGTGGATTCGCCATCGCGAAGTCGAACCTGCCGACGCTGTCATGGATGTCTTCGTAGTAGCTGTTGCCTTCGCGGATGTCGCCGGACAGGCCGTGCACAGCAAGGTTCATCTTGCACAGCCGCACCGTCTCCGAGGTCTTCTCCTGGCCATGCGCCATGATTTCCGCGCTGGCGTTCGCCTTGTGGCGCTCCACGAAGCGTGCGCTCTGCACGAACATGCCGCCGGAGCCGCACGCGGGGTCGAAGATGCGCCCGTGGAACGGCTCGATGACATCGACGATGAGTTTGACGATGGACGTGGGCGTGAAGAACTCACCGCCCTTCGCGCCCTCAGCCGACGCGAACTTGCTCAGGAAGTATTCGTAGATTTTCCCGAACACATCCCCCTTGATGTCCATCGGGATGCGCGCGAACGTGCGAATCAACTCCCAGAGGGTCGTGTTGTCGAGGACGTTGTAGGTCTTCGGCAGAACGTCGCGTAGTTCCTCGTTGTCCGCCTCGATGGCCCGCATCGCGTCGTTGATGGCCTTGCCGATGTCCGCGCCCTCGGGCAGCTTCTGAAGTGTCGAGAAGCGGGCCGCTTCGGGCACGAACAGCACACCGCGCGCCTGGTAGTCCTTGGGGCCGATGGTGCGCCGACCGGTCGCCTTTCCTTCCAGGTCCTGCTGGGCGGCGGTGAACTTGTGGTCCGCGTACCGTAAGAAGATGAGGCCCAGCACGGGTGTCGAGTAGTCCGACGAGCGCAGCTTGGAGTTCGCGCGCAGCTCGTCCGCCGCGTCCCAGAGGCGCTTTTCGAGGTCGGTGCTGTTGGCGACCATGTGGCTCCTCTGCAGTCAGTGACGTGCCGCTTGGCGATTCTACCAGAGGTGCGGCGCAGGCGAGCTACAATCCGATTGTCCCTGTGGTCCCCGCAAAGGAGCCGTCGGACGTGACTCAGCCCATCGATCCGGTTCGCATCGCCTAGATTCTCGCCACACTCACCAGCGAGCTCGCAGGATTCGCATTCGTCATCATCATCCAGAAGACAGGCGAGGAACGAGTCACGGCAGCCTCGCGGCCGGCCTTCGAGGCATCGGCACTGGCGTTCCTAGGCCTGATCGTTGCACTTCATCGCGGAGTGGCGGCAATTACACGATGACGAAACGTCGCCCCCGCCGCTGCTCTCTGCTGTTCAAGGTAATCCTGTCCTTCATGGTGTGACAGAATCACCGCCCATCTACACGGCGGCGATGTTGCTTGACAACGCACTGATCATAAGCGTACGCTGACGCGCGAACGGACGTTCGCATGATCGGAGGCGTGCGCCCATGCCCGCGACACCCCGGCCGCTCGATGGCGAAGCTAGGACACGACATAACGACCCCAAACAGGCCGAAATTGCAGAACAGTTTCCGGGTCCGGATTCGCGCGGCGGCAGCCCGGCCGCCCTCAGCCGGATAAGAAATTCAGAAACAAACTCCCCCGGCAGAGGCCGCAGCCCCCGCAGCGGCCCCGGCGCCCGCTACGCCATCGCCGGCTCCCTGCGCGCCCGCGGCGCCAGCTCCTCGTGCGCCCGGCACGCTCGCAGCACCAGCGAGTCCTCGTACGCACGCCCGGCGACGTTCAGCCCCACGGGCGGCCCCTTCGAGTCGAAGCCACACAGGACCGACGCCGCGGGCTGCCCCGTCAGGTTGAACGGCTGCGCGTACGGCTGCCATCCCGGCGTAACGTATCGCGAACCTGCGGGCCTTTGGGCTCCTCCTCTGGTCAGTGATACCCTAGGCGCTGGTAGGGAGGCCCGCCGCTCCTATGCTCGATATGTATCTGCTGACGCTGGGGATCTCCGTCGCGCTGGGGTTTGCGCTGACGGTGATGCTGCTGGGGCTGTCGCGGACGGAGCGGTTCCTGCGGCTGTTCCACGTGCGCGGGGTGCAGGAGCGGCCGCGGTGGGGCGGGGTGGTGTTCCTGGCGGCGTTCGCGCTGACGCCGTTCATCGCCTCGGCGGTGTCGGGGCAGGCGGAGGAGATCTTCTCGCCGAGGTCGGGCAGCTTCTTCGGGCTGCTGGCGGCGACGGCGGTGGTGTTCTACGTCGGCTTCGTCGACGACATCAAGCTCACCTCGCCGTACCTGAGGATGGGTGTGTTCCTGGCGGGCGGGTCGGCGGCGTACGCGGCGGGGTACCGGATCGAGGAGATCGGCCTGCCGACGGGGCTGACGATCGACTTCGGCTGGCTGGGGTTCTTCGTGACGGTGCTGTGGATCGCGGCGATGACGAACGCGATCAACTTCATCGACGGGCGCGACGGGGTGTCGCTGGGCGTGGGGATCTTCGCGTGCGTGGCGCTGGCCGCGATCGGGCAGCACTCGCACCACCCGACGGTGGCGCTGCTGCTGCTGGCGCTGGCGGGCGCGGGGCTGGGGTTCCTGCCGTTCAACCTGCCGCCGGCGTCGGCGTTCGTGGGAGACTCGGGCGCGTACGTGCTGGGGTTCGTGCTGGGGACGCTGTCGATCCGGGCGTCGACGGGGCCGACGGACCAGGTGTTCGTGCTGGTGCCGCTGGTGGCGCTGGGGTACCCGCTGCTGGACCTGGTGCTGCAGGCGACGAAGCGGATGCTGCACCTGAAGCACCCGATGAAGGGCGACGGCGACCACATCCACCACCGGCTGGAGGCGTACGGCACGGGGCCGCGGGGGACGCTGGTCGTGATCTGGGGGATCGCGGGGCTGTTCGCGCTGGGGGCGATCCTGATCCACTGGGTCGACGAGACGTGGATGGAGATGACGGTGCTGGCGTCGGTGATCGCGGTCGTGAGCGCGGTGGTGCTGCGCCTGGGGTACGTGGTGACGCTGTGGAACAGCCACACGGTGGTGTGGTTGCGCCAGCGGGTGTTCGCGCCTGCGTCGCCGGAGTAGTTCACCACAGAGACACAGAGGGCACAGAGGTCGATAGGGATCGTGCGAGAGGCTGCGCCTGCCGCTGTCGCATGAAGCGTCGCCTGATTTCACCACAGAGACACAGAGGCCACAGAGGCTCTTTCTGGATCCTGGTCGAGGCCGCGGCGCGCAAGATGCGGTCGCTGCGTTTGGTTGCGCGGGCGGGTCTATCCGAAGATTTCGCAGATGGGCACGGA
>JACRBR010000286.1 GCA_016213125.1 Chloroflexota bacterium
TGCATGGGCGGGCGCTGATGGGACGCCTCATTAGCCGCATCGCCGGCTTGTCCATATTCTCGTCCGATGCAAAGGACGACCTTTGCACCGCGGTTCCAACGCGGCTCAACCGACGCTAAACTGGCGCGCGTTCGGGCGGCGCTCGCCGCACGGTTGATCGAACGGTACAGAGACGCACGCCACCTCGACGGTGATTCTGGAGTCACACATGAGCTTGACAGCGAACCTGCTGATTCTCGGCACGCGCAAAGGCGCCATCTTCTATGAGCGACGCGGCGGCGACTGGAAGCCCCTCCGCGCGACCCACATGGGCATCGCCGTCTCTTACGCGACGCTCGACCCGCGCACGCGCATCCTCTGGGCTTGTCTCGATCACGGTCACTGGGGGAAGAAGCTCCAGCGGTCGAAGGACATGGGGCAGACGTGGGAAGAGCTGACGCCGCCGGCGTATCCGGAGGGCAGCCTGCTGCGCGAAGGCGTCCCGGCGACGATGCGATACCTCTGGGTCTTGCAGCCGGGACCGGCGACCGAGCCGGGCACGATCTACATCGGCACGGAACCGGGCGGTCTCTTCGTCTCGCGCGACGGAGGCGACTCTTTCATGCTCGTGGCAAGCCTGTGGAACCACCCGTCGCGCATGACGTGGTTCGGCGGCGGGCGCGACAACGCGGGGATTCATTCGGTCGTGATCGACCCGCGCGACAGCCGCCACCTCTACGTCGGCGTCAGTTGCGCCGGCGTCTTCGAGACCACCGACGGCGGCGCGACCTGGAACCCGAAGAACAAGGGGCTGAAAGCCTCCTTCCTGCCCGACCCTGACGCCGAGATCGGCCACGATCCGCACCTGCTGGCGGCCTGTCCCGCAGCGCCGGACTGCATGTGGCAACAGAATCACTGTGGCATTTTCAATACGACGGACGGCGGCAAGCTGTGGAAGGAAGTGACGCAGAAAGACGGGCCGGCCAACTTCGGATTCGCCGTGTCCGTGGATGCACGCGATCCAAGAACGGCGTGGGTGGTGCCCGGCGTGAAGGATGAATGTCGCGTGGCGTATGACCAGGCGCTGTGCGTATGCCGCACGACCGACGGCGGGCAAAGCTGGACGGCGCTGCGCAAGGGATTGCCGCAGGAGCATTGTTACGACATCGTGCTGCGCCACTCGCTCGACCTGTGCGGCGACTCCCTGGCGTTCGGATCGACGACGGGGAACCTCTTCGTATCCGACGACCGCGGCGACACGTGGCGCGGTCTTAGCCATCATCTGCCGCCGGTGTACTCTGTTCGATTTGCGACGGTATGAAAGTCGTCATGCTGGCCGCGGGCGCCGCCGGGATGGTGTGCGGCAGTTGTCTGCGCGACAACCGGCTGGCGGCGGGGCTGATCGCGAAAGGTCGCCATGTCCTGCTGATGCCGCTGTACACGCCGCTGCGCACGGATGAGGCGGATGTCAGCATCGGACTTGTGCAGCTCGGCGGCATCAGTGTTTACCTGCGGCACAAGCTGCCCTTCCTGCGCAACATGCCCGCGTGGCTCGCCCGCGCGCTGAGCGGTCGTCGGCTGCTGTCGAGCGTCGCCCGATTGGGATCCGCCACACGAGCGGAGGAGCTGGGCGCGCTGACCGTCTCCGTGCTGAAAGGCGAGCACGGTCCGCAGCGGGCGGAGATGGATCGACTCCTCGCCGCGCTGAAGCCCGAGCGACCGGACATGATCAACCTGCCGAACCTCATGCTCCTCGGCGCGGCGAGACCCCTGCGCGAGGCGCTTGGCGCGCGGATCGTCTGCACCCTCGGCGGCGAGGATATTTTCCTGGACGCGCTGCCCCAGCCGCATCGAAGCGAGGCATTCCGCTTGATCGCGGAGGCTGCGGAGTCGGTGGATGCGTTCATCGCGGTGACCCGGTACTACGCGGATCATGCCGCGCACCATTTCAACCTGCCGGCGCAGCGCGTGCGAACGGTCCCGCTCGGCGTGAACGTCGAGAGCTTTCAACCGGCCGAGCCGCCGCCGCCGCCGATGACGATCGGCTATCTCGCCCGCATCTGCCCCGCCAAGGGACTGCACCTGCTGGTGGAGGCGTTCGTGACCCTGCGCATGCGCGGCACGCACGCACGGCTGCGCGTTGCCGGGTACACGGCTTCGTCCGACGCAGGCTACCTCCGCGAGGCGCGCGATCGCCTTGCCGCGGCCGGGCTTTCGGGCGATGTTGATTGGGTCGGCGAAGTCGATCTGCAGGGAAA
>JACRBR010000289.1 GCA_016213125.1 Chloroflexota bacterium
ACGCCATCAAGCAGTACGGCGTCGGCGTCAAATGCGCGACGATCACGCCGGACGAAGCGCGGGTCGCCGAGTTCGGCCTGAAGCAGATGTGGAAGTCCCCGAACGGGACGATCCGGAACATCCTGGACGGCACGGTGTTCCGGGAACCGATCATCTGCAAGAACGTGCCGCGGCTGGTGCCGTCATGGACGAAGCCGCTGGTGATCGGGCGTCATGCGTTCGGGGACCAGTACAAGGCCACGGACTTCGTGGTGCCGGGCGCGGGATCACTGACGATCACATTCACGCCGAAGGACGGCGGCGCGCCAACTGAGCGGAAGGTGTTCGACTTCCCGGGTGGTGGCGTCGCGCTGGCGATGTACAACCTCGACGAATCGATCCGGAACTTCGCGCGCGCCTGCCTGAGCTACGGGCTGCAGCGGGGCTACCCGGTGTACCTCTCGACCAAGAACACAATCCTGAAGGCGTATGACGGTCGCTTCAAGGACCTGTTCCACGAGGTGTACGAGGCGGAGTACGCGGCGGAGTTCAAGGCGAAGGAGCTGTGGTACGAGCACCGGCTCATCGACGACATGGTGGCGTACGCGATGAAGGCCAACGGCGGGTTCGTGTGGGCGGCGAAGAACTACGACGGCGACGTGCAGTCCGATAGCGTCGCGCAGGGGTTCGGGTCGCTGGGGCTGATGACGTCGGTGCTGTTGACGCCGGACGGCAAGACGGTGGAAGCGGAGGCGGCGCACGGCACGGTGACCCGGCATTTCAGGCTGCATCAGCGGGGCGAAGCGACGTCGACCAATCCGATCGCCTCGATCTTTGCGTGGACGCAGGGTCTGGCGTACCGGGGTGAGTTCGACGCGACGCCGGACGTGGTGCGGTTCGCGCGGACGCTGGAGAAGGTGTGCGTGGACACGGTGGAGTCGGGCTCGATGACGAAGGACCTGGCGCTGCTCGTCGGGCCGGCGCAGGCGTTCTTGACGACCGAGCAGTTCATGGACGCGCTGGACGCGAACCTGAAGCGGGCGCTGGCAGCGTGACGTCACCGGACCGCAACATGCAACGCCTGATCGACCGCAACCATTGCTCGGCGCTTGTGGTCACATGCTCCGATTTCCGGTTCAAGTCCGCGGAGCGAGCGTTCGTCGAGGCGGCCCGGCTGGCCGATGACTACGACCTGCTCGCCCGGCCGGGGTCGGTCCGGTCGCTGGTGCAGCCGCGGAGTCCGGCATCGCGCGACAGCATGCTGGACGAGATCAGGATGCTGTGGTCGGTGCACCAGTTCTCGCGGGTTTTGCTGGTGAACCACGTGAGCTGCCGGGCGTACGATGACATCGCGACGCCGGACAACGAGCTGGCGTTGCATGCGGATCACCTGCGGCGGGCGGTCTCGGCCGTCGAAGGGTTGTTCAACGGCGTGAACGCGGATCCGTACGTGATCGACTACGCTGCCGGCGACTTCGTGGTCACGAAGATCGCGGCCTCGGAGGGCGCCTGACCGTCGACACGAGGAAGGGCCTCGAGGTTCGAGGCCCTTCGCGCGCCTATCAGGATGTTGAAGCACGTCGTGGCGCACAGCCTCGATGTCCACAGAGCGGCTCTTCTTCATGAACCTGAACGTGCGGGCTGAAAGCCCGCGCTGCGAGGATGGAGGGACTCGCTTCCGGCGGGCTGAAGGCCCGCCTCGCAAGGATGGAGGAGGTTTTCCGCAGCCTGTTAAGTGCCGCTTCTCAGCCGGTGAGTGGGTCACCGGCGCGGTGGCAGGCGACGTAGTGCTCGCCGCCCATGTTTCGCCACTCCGGGAGCACGGTCCTGCACTCCTCGATGGCGATGGGGCAGCGGGTGTGGAAGACGCAGCCGCGCGGGGGCATCAGCGGGCTGGGGACGTCGCCGGTGAGGATGATGCGCTCGCGGCTCTTGTCGACCGATGGGTCGGGGACAGGCACGGCTGAGAGCAGCGCTTTCGTGTAGGGATGAAGCGGGTTGTCGTAGAGCTCGTTGCGGTCGGCCATCTCCATCATCTTGCCGAGATACATGACGCCGACCCGGCTGCTGATATGGCGGACGACGGACAGGTCGTGGGCGATGAAGAGGTAGGTGAGGCCGAACTGCGACTGCAGATCCTCCATCAGGTTGATGATCTGCGCCAGGAGGGAGACGTCGAGCGCGGACACGGGCTCATCGGCGACGATGAAGTCGGGCTCGACCGCGAGGGCGCGGGCGATGCCGATGCGCTGGCGCTGGCCAC
>JACRBR010000293.1 GCA_016213125.1 Chloroflexota bacterium
GAAAAGCCGTGACACGCACCCCGCCCCAATCCAACCTCAGATCGCCGCCGGCAACATGCGTTTCCCCAACGGCATGGCCATCACCCCCGACGGCCGCACCCTCATCGCCGCCGAGACCGTCGGCCGCTGCCTCACCGCCTTCGACATCACCGCCAACGGCGCGCTCACGAACCGCCGCGAGTGGGCCGCCCTCCCCGGCTTCCCCGACGGCATCTGCCTCGACGCCGAGAACGCCGTCTGGGTCGCCTCCCCCACCACCGGCGAATGCCTCCGCGTCCGCGAAGGCGGCGAGGTGACCCACAAAGTGAAGTCCCGCGCCAGAGGCGTCTACGCCTGCATGCTAGGCGGCGAAGCCGCCCGCACCCTCTACCTGTGCACCGCCAACACCACCGGCCCCGAACTAACCTAGGGCATCAGCACCGGCTGGATAGAACACGTGCAGGTCGAAATCCCCCACGCCGGCTTGCCTTGATCCCGGTCAGTAGGGGCGCAGCCGCGCCCTTCGTGGCACAGCCGCCCCCGGCTGTGCAATCCGTGACACCACCACGCAGGCCCCGCGCCATGGATCACAGCCGCCCGGGCTGTGCACAGTCCATGACACCACCACGCGGGCGCCGCGCTGATGGATCACAGCCGCCCCGGCTGTGCACTGCGGTGCCAACGAAATGTCGCATCCCACAACCCGTAGGCGCACGCTGCGGCGTGCCCGGAAACGCCGAGTCGGAGGCCACCGTGAACTGTTAACTGTCCACTGTGAACTGTGAACTGTGAACTAATCCAGCCCCGCCCGGAACCGGTGATACTCGATCGCCCGCGACAGCGCCCCAGCCGCCCGCTCGAACGACGCGAACACCGCGATGCCGCGCTCCTGCACGCGCAGCCGCGCCTGCCGCACCGCCTCCTCGACGTGCTGCGGTTGCAGCACCACCGCGAACGGCTTCGCCGATGTCTCCGCGTGCGCCGACAGCGTGTCCAGCAGCCCGTCGAGACTCGCCGGGTTCGCCTGCCACATCCGCGCCAGGAACCCCGACGCCATCTCCATCGCGATCCCATCCACGCGCTCGTCGCGCTCCAGGATGCCGAACAGCCGCTGCAGCGTCGCCGCGGATCCCCCGAACCCGATCGTCCCGCCCATGTCCAAGGGGTTCTGATAGCTGCCGCCCACGATGTTGAAGAACGACTTCAACTCCTCGTACGAACCATCAGACAACCGAGGCACTTCCAGCCCCGCGCCCACGAACGCGTCGGTGATAACCACCGACTGCCCCCCCGTCATCGCCATCAGCCCCATGCGCCGTCCCGTCGCTGGCTTCGCGTGCAACAGCGCTTTCACGACATCGATCGTGTCTTCCAGGCTGTGCGCCTCGATCGCGCCCGCCTGCTTCACGATCGACCGAAACATGGATTGCGACGTCGCCAGCGATCCGGTGTGCGAAGCGGTCGCCCGCGCGCCCGCGTCTGTCACGCCGCCCTTCCACACCACCACCGGCTTGATGCCGGCCGCCCGCCGCAACGATCGCACGAACCGGGGCCCGTCCTTCACGCCCTCGATGTACATCGCGATGACCTTCGTCTCCGGATCATCGGTCAGGTAGTCGAGGTAGTCCGGCACGTCGAGGATGATCGCGTTACCGAAACTGACCGACGTGCTCACGCGCACGCCGTGCTGCTCGCCCACCAGCCCGAAGTTGATGGAGTGCGTGCCGCTCTGGCCGATGAACCCGACCTCGCCCGCCTCGCCCGCGCCCTGGTCCGCGCTCTGCCGGATTCCCAGCCGCCGGTTGAACAGACCCATGCAGTTCGGCCCGATGAGCGCGATGTTCCCGTCGCGCGCGATCTGCAGCAGTTGGTCCTGCATGGCGATCCCGTCCGGCTCGCCGGTCTCCGCGAACCCCGAGGTGAACAGCGCCACGCCACCGACCTGTTTCTTCGCGCAGTCCGTCATCACGCGCGCCGCCACCTGCCGCGGCACCGCCAGCATCACGTAGTCGACCTCGCCCGGCACGTCGGCCAGCGAGGTGAAGTTCGTCACCCCCATCGCTTCGATGCCGGGGATCTCGTTCGGGTCGATCTGCACCGAATACAGCTTGCGCGAGCCGTCCTGCGCGAACGGCGCGTAATTCCGCAGCCACATGTACCCGTCGGCTTTCTTCGACCCGACCACCACCACGGTCCTGGGATTGAGCGCGCGCTTCAGATCAAATGCCATCAGGAGTTCTCACTGGTGCCGCGGAACGTTGCTCGACGCTGTCTAGCGTATTATGCGTCCCGTACGGACAGGTCTTTAGACCTGTCCTCTGCCGTTGGTTGGGTCGGGGCTCCTACTTAGCAGAGCGCGTCGCAACGGAGATACGTCAACTACCAACTGCGAACTACCAACTACTCACTCAACACAATCCGCGCGTCCACGGCGATCGCCCCGTCCTTGTACGCGAACACCGGGTTCAGGTCGAGCTCCGCCACCTCCGGGTTCGCCTCGATGAACGACGACACCTTCAGCAGCAGCTCCTGCAGCTTCGCGACGTCGGCCGGATCGCTCCCGCGAAAGCCCTCCAGCACCGGGTACCCCTTGATCTCGTGGATCATCTGGCGCGCGTCGCGCTCGTTCAGCGGCACAACGCGAAACGC
>JACRBR010000025.1 GCA_016213125.1 Chloroflexota bacterium
CCCATTTTGTTTTCGGACGCACCGCCGTGAGTCCTTTCGCGTCGGTGATTCGCCGGAAAGGCTTTCCAGCTTACGGCGAGGTACCGACTGTTTGCGAGAGAATCAAGCTTGCAGGCTTTTCGCTGCCGACTCCCGCGGCGGGCCCTTCGCGCGCCCGCCTGCACGATCTCGCTGGCCACGCTCGCTCACGAGGAGATCGCAGCCTGGCACCGGATGTACTAGGACTACCTCAACCGGCTCCGCCGCTGGGACTTCTGGGGAGCGGCCTATCGCATCAACGGGGGCTGCTAGGACGACGGCTTTCACTACTTCAAAGCATGGATCATCGGGAAGGGCCACGGCGTGCACATGACCGCGCTGAACGCCACGCGCGATGTCGAGTTTGATAGCCCCAGTGCCGCAGCAGGCGTCGTGCAGGCTGGGGTTGCCAAGGGCCTCACGGCCTGCATAGACGCCTCCGGTCGCACCCTGAGAGAGATCGAAAGCGGGTAATCAAGTCCTGCCGAGTTCGTTCTGCCCAACAGGAGATCCGTCATGTCGACTTCTGCCCTCGAACGTCGCGTCGCCGCGCTTGAACGTGAAGTCGAACGCCTGAAGGCTGAGCGACGCGTGCCTTCGCAGCAGCCGGCATCTTGGTGGATCGAAACCGCAGGACGATTCGCCAATGACCCGGTGTTTGATGAGATCGTCAGGCTTGGCGCCGCGTACCGGAAGTCGCTCCGGCCGCGATCACGGGGCACGTCCCCATGACGATCCACGACGCCGATGTCCGGTCCCCGCTTCGGTCCATCACGAGAAGATCGGCCATCCTCGCCCTCCGGCGCCCGGAGAGGTCGCGATCGCCGGGGATGCGCGAACGGATTGCGGCCGCGGAACCCGCTACGGTTTGCGTAACCGAGGAGATCGCATGGACACGTCGCGGAATCGGCCGGCCCTGAGCGCGGTCGAGATTGCCCTGATCGCGCTGTTCCTGGGCGCCGGCTTTCTGCTGCTGCCCGCGCTCGTGAACGTCACGCATCACCACTCCCATAAGAGCGACTGCAAGAACAACCTGAAGCAGCTCGGAAACTATCTGACGCTCTACGTGAGCCGCTACGGCGGGGATCGCGACTACCCCATCGACACGGCCATCGGCGGTAGCGGCGCGCCGGTGCCGAGCGGGTCGAACGGCGCCTTCTGGTCGTGGCTCTATCGCATTCCCAGCCAGACGACCGCTGTTTCCCAACGCCCCGGCGACGACAGCCTCTTCATCTGCAAGCAGACCGGGACGCAGCCCACGACTACGGCCCTCGAGTACACGGGGCCCCGCTTCGACGCCGTGTGGCCGGCCGGCGCGGGCGGGAGCGGGAGCGGGAGCGTCGGCGGCGCGGGCCCGGAGCCGGGGAGTCCGATCTTTCCCGGCGGCCGCCTCGGCGCGGCCGTCCGGGGTGAAGCCCCGATCGCGGGCGATCTCCTGGGTCCGCCTGACCGTCCCAACCATGGCGGCTCGCCGGGCGCCCCGGACGACGACTGGTGCGCCCTGTTCTTCGACGGGCATGTCGAGACGATCGTCCCCGGATCGGCCAAGCACACGCTCTACGTCACCGCCACCACCGGAGTGAGGACGTCGTGACGGAGCCGCGCAGCGGGGCGCCGGCCGGCGCAGAGGGCGCGTCCGCCGGCGGCGCGCTGGCTCGCGAGCGGCCGGCCTCCCGGATCGCACGCGTCTCCGGACAGCTCCTGCGCGTCGCCGGCGCGGTGGTCCTGACGAGCGGCCTGCTGATGGCCGTAGCGGAGAGGAACCTGGGGGACGCTAGAAAAGTTCTCGGCTGGCTGCTCCTGGTCTTCTTCCCGGTCGGCTTTCTCGCCGCGCTGGTACGCCTGGCCGCCTTTCTGTTCGCGGAGTCGCGCTACCGGCTGGACGAGCTGCTGGCGACGATCGCCGCGAGCGGTCTGGCGACGCTCGCCCTGAGCCGGGCGACCCTCCCGCAGACGGGCGACCCGGGCCAGAAGGCGCTGCGCTTCGGTTTCATCGAGGCCGGGGTGCTGCTCCTGCTCCTCCTGGGCTCGGCCTGGGGCTCGCGCATGGCGGAGCGCACGCCGGAGGGCCGGCGGTGGCGGCGGCTGTGCATGGTCGCGGGCTGGATGCTGGTCGCGGGCATCGTCGATGGGTTCCTGCTGGCGCTGTTTCTGCTCAGCTTCTGGATGGATGGTCGCGCCGGTCCGGAGCTTGCGATCTGCGGTGCGGCCCTCCCGCTCCTGATCCTTCCGGGGGTGTGGCTGGGTCGCCGATCCGCTCGGGCGGCGCCACCGGACGGGCACATACCCTAGTGGCCCGTCTACGCTCATTCGAGCGGTTCCCCGCTGAGGTAGGGGCGGACCCCCATAAGCGCTAACCTAAGGCTTGACTCGTCGGGCGGCTTTGCTATACTCTGCGGCCATGAGCGCAAAGCCGATGGACGAAGAGTGGACCGTGGTAGCGAGCCTGTTGCCGCCGGAATGGCGGGAA
>JACRBR010000290.1 GCA_016213125.1 Chloroflexota bacterium
ACCGGCACGCCGTTCTTCGGCATCCGGTACCAGGCGGTGGGCAAATCGCCCAAGACGGGCGGTTGGGGCGACGCGAACGCGGGAGGCGACTTCGGGCCGGACCTGAAGAACGCCGGGTGGGACGGCATCATGCTGTACGAGAAGAGCAGCAAGCCCGTCTACATTCACATCGACGACGACAAGGTGGAGATCAAAGACGCCAGCGACCTCTGGGGCATGCTGGCCATCGACGTCGAGGCGAAGCTCAAGGAACGCCACGGCAAGAAGGCCTCCGTCTGCTGCATTGGCCCCGCGGGCGAGAATCTCTCGCTGATGGCGGGCCTCTGCAACGAGCGCGGCCGGCTTGCGGCGCGCAGCGGCCTGGGCGCGGTGATGGGCTCGAAGAACGTGAAGGCGATTGTCGTCAATGCGTCGAAGAACATCATCGGCTCCAGCCCGGAGATCATGAAGCAGGTTCGCACCTCGCTGGACCAGTTCGCGAAGCCGATCACCAACTTCTTCCGCACCTACGGCACGACCGGCATCACGTTCCCATCGGCGATGTCCGGCGATGCGCCGGTGAAGAACTGGGGCGGCGTCGGCATGGTCGACTTCCCCATCGCGGCGAATCTCACCGGAGACCAGTTCAACCTCCGCATGGACAAGAAGTACGCGTGCTGGCACTGCCCCGTCGCGTGCGGCGGCGAGTCGTACGCGTGGGACGAGCAGGAGAACCAGGCGAAGCTCCGCATCTCCAAGCGCGAGGGCGAGATCGCCGAGCTGCGGGCGTCGCTGGCAGCGGCCGCGGACGACCAGAAGCAGGCCATCGAGGGCAACATCACCAAGCTGGAGAACGCGAACAAGGCGGATGGTGCGATCAAGAACGACCCGCGCTACCCATATCCGCACCACACGCATCGGGCCGAGTATGAGACGACGACGTCGTTCGGCACGATGATGCTGAACAACGACCTGAACTCGCTGCAGTACGCGAATCACCTGTGCAACCAGTACGGGCTCGACACGATCGCTGCGGGAGCGACGCTGGCGTTCGCGATGGAGTGCTTCGAGAACGGCCTCATCACGAAAGAAGACACCGACGGCCTCGATCTCAAGTGGGGCAACACCGAGGCGATCATGGCCGCGCTGCACAAGATCGGGACGAAAGAGGGCGCGTTCGGCGAGCTATTCGGCGACGGTGTGAGGGCCGCGTCGAAGAAGATCGGACCGAAGTCGACCGAGTTCGCGATGGAGGTCGGCGGCGAGGAACTGCCGATGCACGACCCCAAGCTGCAGCCGGAGTACTTCACGACGTACAAGCTCGATGCCACTCCCGCGCGTCACACGCAGTACGAGGCGGCCCCGCGACCGGCATGGAACATGGCCAAGGCTCCGCAGGACCGCACGCAGGCGACCGACCGGGGTCAGCACCACACGGACGCTGCGGAGTACATGCACGTCGTAAACGCGGCCGGTATGTGCATGTTCATCATGATGGGGGCGCCCAACGACCGCATACCCGAGTGGATCAATACCGAGACCGGCTGGGACACGACGCACGACGAGATGAAGCAGGTTGGCGAGCGCATCGCGAACCTCCGAATGGCGTTCAACATCCGCGAGGGCGACATCCCGACGAAGCGCCGCATTCCCGCGCGCCTATGGGGTGGTGAGCCACTGCACGCGGGGCCGCACAAGGACATTCAGCTGGACGTAAAGACGTTGGAGCAGGACTTCCTGGCGGCAAGCGACTGGGACGCCGAGACCGGGGCGCCAAGCAAGAAGAAGCTGGAGTCGCTGGGACTGGGCGACGTTGCAAGCGCCATCGGGGCGAAGTAAAGCGCCGCATCTTTCAGGGAAGCACGGTTTGCGCTATCGAGAGACCCCGTCTCAGCGGGGTCTCTTGGTCGTCCCTTATGGCTATTGGCGCGGGCTGATCCACGGGAGTAGGCTTCGGGCGAATGCGAGGCCGCCCGGCGGCTTCGCCGGAACAGGAGAAGCGCCCATGCCAGCCATTCTTCGCGCCGCCGCCGTTACGCTGTCGCTGTTGCTTCTGCCCGCGGCGTTCGTCGCCTGCAACAGCAAAGGCGAGCTCTCGCTGGAAGACTACTTTGCGGAGTTGGAGAAGCTGGACAGCACCCAGTCGGAAGCCCAGGACAAACTCGACGGCGAGTACGAGGACAGGCTCAACCCGTCGGAGTTCAGCGAGGACGTCAGCAAGGATTTCCAGGATTACTTCCGGGCTTCGCGGGATGCCGCGCAGGCGTTCGCGGACGACCTGAAGGACCTGGAAGCGCCGGACGAGGCTGCCGACGCGCACGACGAGGCGGTTGCCGCGTTCGGCGACTGCCTGGACAGGACGGGTGATGTCATCAACGACATCGGAGACGCGGAGTCGTTCGAGGAGTTGGGCGCGATCTTCGAGGACGAATCGATCGCCGAGGCGTGCGACAAGACAACGGCCGCGTGTGAGACCCTGCAAGGAATCGCCGACGAGAACGATGTCGATGTGAGCCTCGACTGCGGCGAGTGACGTCCGGCGCGCGGGTATGTGGCTGAAGGAACAAGGAGCACGCTTCCGGTGAAGAAGCTGATACGACTCTCGCTCGTCCTGGTGGCGACGATTGGCCTCGCATCGACAGTGGCAGGCTGCAAGGGCGGAGGAGGCGCGCTCTCACTGGACGAGTACTTCGAGAAGTACGAGCAACTGGATAACGAGGCGGAGAACGGCACGGCCGATCTGGAGCGGGAGTACGACGCGGCGCTGACTTCCACAACGTTGAACGACGAGGTGCGCGCAGACCTGCAGGAGTTCTACACGAAGCAGGTCGACGTCCGCCGGGAGTACGTCGAGGGCATCTCTAAGCTCGATCCGCCGGATGAAGCGCAGGCGCCCCACGACGCTTCGGTGTCGTCGTATGAGGCTGTGCTGACGGCGTTCACGGGGATTATCGACGACATCGGCGAGGCGGAGACGATTAGCGACCTGGAGACGATCTTCGGCGGGGCCGAGATCACGGCGGCCATCGAGGCGGCAACAAAGGCATGTGTCGACCTGCAGCAGGTGGCCGATGACAACAACATCAACGTCAACCTGGAGTGCGAATAGGCCGGGGTTGGCCAGACTATCGCGATGAACGCCTCGCTTTCGGCCGAGATCCGAGCGTACGTCGAGGGACAGCGCATCGCCAGGCTGGCCACGGTGGACGAGCGCAACAGGCCGCATCTGGTGCCGATCTGCTTCGCGCTGGACGGCGAGACGCTGTACACGGCTATCGACGAGAAGCCGAAGGGCGGGGACCCGGCGCGCCTGCGCCGCCTGCGCAACATCGCCTCCAATCCACAGGTGCAGGTACTGTTCGACACGTACGAGGACGTCGACTGGGCGGCATTGCGGTACGTGCAGTTGCGGGGCCGCGCCCGTGTAGTTCAGCCGGGCGATCCGCAGCACCTTCCGGCGGTGGCGTTGCTTCGCGGCCGATACCGGCAGTACGGCATGATGGCGCTGGAGTCGCATCCGATCATCGCGATTACTGTCGATAGGGCCGTGGCCTGGGCCGGCCGGGGATAAGGGCCGGGCGGCGCACCGACATAAGAAGCGGCTATACTACGCGCATGGCGTCCCGCAGCCATAGTTGGTTCGACGCTGAGAAGCTGCTGCCCGGCGAGGACTTCGTCCGCGCCGGTGTCGTGCGCGCCCGTATCGATGTTGCTCCGTACTGGTGGCAGGGCGAACTCGTGTTGACCAGCGACCGGCTGTTCTTTCTCCCGGACGTCGAGCATCCGCTCATTTCCAGCATCGCCTTCTGGCTGCACGACCTCATCGATACGGGGCCGGCGGGCCGCAACCGGCTGCATGTCCGCACCACCAACGAGGCCGCGCTGTTCCAGGTGCTGGCCACGGGCCCGGCGGCGGTGGCGGGGCATGCGTTCGCCGGCTGGCTGCGGCTCATCGACTCACATCGAAGGATGGCGCGGCCCAGCACGGCGTTCGAGACCGATGCCGCGTCCCGGCGAGCCGCCGGATGAAACTAGCGGTCCTGGTGACGCTGGCACTTGCGGTGGCCGGAGGCGCCATCGCCCTCTCCATTGTGTTCCTGCGGGAGACCGGCAGCGAAGGCCGCGCCGTGGGCATCGAGCCGCTGACGACCCTGGCGGCGCCCGGGGAGCTGACGAAGACCTTGCCGTCGTCGTGGATGGACGGCCTCAAGCTGTCGCGTGGCGGCGAGTCGCTGCTTATCTCGTGCGGTGACTCCGACGGCGACGGCCTGCTGACCAGCGCTGACAATCCGGCGTATGGTTCGCTGGAGATTCCGCTCGAGGAGGAAAAGGCGTGCGTGGGACCCCAGCAGCACCGGGACATCTACGCGGGCGTTGCATCGAGCACGAACGCGTACAACTGCGACGCGCGGCCCGCACCGGCGCTCATCGTGGCCATCGGCTCGGCTGGGACCGATCTGCTCGACCCTTCGGCGGGCGAGAGCACGGGCGTGCTCGACCTGATCAACGAGTTGCAGGGGCGCGCGCTGTCGGCCGGGATCTCGACGTTGCCTGTACTGTCCACGGCGGCGATCTTCGGGGCGGACCCACCTCAGACAAACATGGAACGGTTCCTGGCGAACGACATCGCCCGGAGGCTGGACGAGATGCCGTGTCTGCGGACGATCCTGATCGGTCACAGTCACGGCGGAGCGACGGTTACCGCGGTTTCGGCGGTGCTGGACGAGAGCTATGCCGCGCGAATCTTCGGCGTGCTGATCGACCGGACGACGGTGCTGTACGACCGCCCCGAGACGGAGTTCCCTTCACGCACGAAGATCCTCAACGTGTTCCAGACGAACGAGGGGTGGCACGGGGAGCCGCTGGGGCTGCCCAACGTCTATAACGTCGACCAGTCGTACGAACGCGCTCCTGTCGCGCTCAGCGACGGGGGCGGGGGATACGCGGCGGTCACGCACAAGACGCTGGACGACGCGCCGGGGGTGCGGCGGCTGATCGTCGATGCGGTGATGACGTGGCTGGGCGAGCAGCCCGCGCAATAGCGCCTGGTCCCCCGTGTCCTACCGGGCGGAGACAGGCGCCGGCTCGAAGGCGAGCGGCAGGCGCTCCATTCCGCGGAGAAACAGCGAATCGAGCCGCTTCGCGCGGGGCTCGAGCGTGATCCCGTCGAAGCGCCGCAGCAGCTCCTCGAACGCCACCTTCGCCTCGAGGCGGGCCAGGGGGGCGCCGAGGCAGAAGTGCACGCCCATGCCGAAGGCCAGGTGTCCCTGCGTATTTCGTTCGATGTCGAACCGCGCTGCGTCCGGGAACTTCGCATCGTCGCGGTTTCCAGATGCGTAGATCGGGATGACGGTGTTGCCCGCGGGAATGGCTGTGCCCGCGACCTCTGTGTCTTGCGTCGTGGTGCGGAAGAGGAACTGGACGGGGGAGTCCCACCGAAGGGCCTCCTCCACCATGTTCGGGATGCGGGCGGGATCCTCGCGAAGCCGTTCCATCTGCTCCGGGTGGTCGCACAGGGCCTTCATGGCGTTGCCGATGAGGTTCGTGGTGGTCTCGTTGCCCGCGATGAGGAGCAGCATGGCGAAGGCGACGATCTCTTCGGTGGTGAGGCGCCCGTCGGCCTCCTCGGCGCGCACAAGGGCCGAGATGAGATCGTCGCGGGGCGCGCGCCTGCGGCGTTCCACCGCCTCCTCGAAGTACTGGCGGAACGCGAGGAGGTCGCCGCTCAGGGCCTCGCGCGCTGAGGGATCCGCGGCCGTGGCGGAGATCACGGCGGTGGACCAGCGTTTGAAGTCGTCGCGGCGATCGGGCTCGACGCCAAGGATCTCGGCAATGATGGTCACGGGCAGAGGCACGGCCAGATCGGCTACGAGATCCATCCGGCCGGAGGCGGCGACGCGATCGATCAGGCCGCGGGTGATCTCCCGGATCCGTGGCTCCATCTCCGCCACCATCCGCGGGGTGAAGGCGCGGTTCACCAAGTTCCGCAGATACGTATGGTCCGGCGGGTCTGTATTGATGATGGTGCGCGTACCCCTGCCATCGAGGTTGGGGCTACCGCCCATCCCGGCGGAGGAGAAGACCTGCGGATTCTTGAGGACGTGCGAGACATCGTCGTACCGGCTGACCACCCAGAGGTTGAGGCCGGTGTGGAACACGGGCGCCTCGGCCCGTAGCCGGGTGTAGACCGCGTACGGATCGTCCTTGAACTCCTGCGTGAAGGGATTGAAGTCGAGCGGCATCCGGTGAGTATAGGATCTGGCCGGCCGGCGGCCACGGGCGCGCGCCGGGATCGGGCTAATCGCACGAGAAGCTGATACGGGGCAAGGTGTGCGCTCCACGAACGGCCATAGAGGTGATGCAGCCGATGCAACAAGACCCGGAGCGTCGATCATCGCTCCGGGTCTTGTTCAGCTAGCCCGAGGGAGGCGGCCCTGCCGCGCTCGGCGGGCAACCCAAAGGCCGCGCCGCGTGTGAAGGCTGGCGCTAAGACCTCAAATAGCCACGTCGCCGGTCTCGCCCGTGCGGACGCGGATGATGGTCTCGATGCTGGAGATCCAGATCTTGCCATCGCCGACGGCGCC
>JACRBR010000291.1 GCA_016213125.1 Chloroflexota bacterium
CGTCGCTGGAACAGCTCGTCGCGGCCCTGATCCGACACTACGGCGACCCCGGGTTCAACCTGCAGGCGCTCGACGAGATGCGGCAGCTCGTGGACAACGAGGTGATCCAGCTCAACGACCGCCTGCCCCTCATCGGCGAGGTGTTCACGACGACGGCCGGCATCCACCAGGCGGGCGTCGGCCGGCAGGTGGCGGCGCCGGGCGGCCTCATCTACCTGCCGTTCGCGGCGTCGCTGTTCGGGCGGAAGGAAGTGGAACTGTCGCGCATCGGCTCGCTCTCGGGCTCGGAGGGCATCATCTCCGTCCTGAACCGCGAGTTCGAGCGGCTGGGGAGCGAGACGCGGGTGAAGGAGACGAGCCGCGTCGTGAAGCAGATCTACGATCGCATCCAGGACGAGTACAACGGCCAGTTCGACGAGCAGCACGACCACTGGGTGAACTCGCGCCGGTCGTTCTTCACGTCGGAGGACATCCTGGCGCTGGCGCGGGAGTTCGGGGCCTTGTAGTTCATAGTCCACAGTGGACGGCAAAAGGGCGCCCCGGCGGGGGCGCCCCTTTTGTATTCGGATTGCCTTCACCCCTAGGTGATTCTCCCGACGCGACCTATTCCCGCAGCACCGATCATGAAGATAGAGGAGCGTGCCCTTGCTGGGACGGTTGGCGTTCATCGGGATCGTGACGCTGGCGCTGGTCGTCGTCGTTTCGCAGTCCGGCGGCGGGAAGGCGGCGCAGGCGTCGATCGCGCAGTCGTGCCCGGGCGGGGCGGACGGCGGCGTGACGGTGTCGTTCGTGTGGCCGGCAGCGGGCGAGGGCGCGACGGAGACGTGGCTCGACCTCGGCTACGCGGCGGAGTTTCCGGACACGACGTTCCAGGGCTACGGCCCCTTCGACCCGGCGCAGACGGCGTACGCGATCGCGGGGCTGCCGGCGGGGGTGAAGTACTACTACCGCGTGCAGTCGAAGAAGGCGGACGGCTGGCACACGAACGCCGCGGGCGCCTTCGTGACGGCGTGCGGAACGCCGGCGACGCCGGGCAACGTCGCCCAACGCTGCTACGAGGGGCCGGAGCCGGGCCCGGCGGATGACGGCGTGGCCGCCGTGTTCTCGTGGACGGGCGGCTCCGCGGGAGAGCAGTGGATCGACCTCTCGGCCGGGAGCGGTGAGTTCGCGACGGGCACGTACAGGGGGTACGGCCCGGTCCCGAGCGGCGCGGCGTCATACGAGATCGTGGGGCTGGCGCGCGGTACGGCGTACTGGTGGCGCATCAACACGCGGACACCGGGCGGGTGGCTGACGAGCGCGGCTGCGCGTTTCGACACGCCGGGATGCGCGCGGGGTTAGAGTCGCCATTCGCCATTCGCCAGTCGTCAGGAAACGCGACCCACAGGCTTACGATCACCCGGGCTCTAACCCACTGACCCACTGACCCACTGACACCCTGACCCACTCACCGGCCGCCGCGAAGCCGCGGGTCCAGGATGTCGCGCAGGGCATCGCCAAAGATGTTGTACCCGTAGACGGTGAGCGCGATGGCGAGGCCGGGCCACACGGCCTGCAGCGGATACTGCCGAAACACGCTGGAGGCGTCGCGGCTGAGCATGACGCCCCACGACGGGAAGGGCGGCGGGATGCCGTAGCCGAGGAAGCTGATCGTCGCCTCGATGAGGATGGCAGCGCCGACCTGCACCGTGGACAGCACGATGAGCACCGGGATCACGTTCGGGACGATGTGGCGAAAAATGATGCGTGCGTTGCTCGCGCCGATGGTGCGCGCGGCGTCGACGTACTGGTTGTTCGCCGTGGAGATGGCGGCGCCGCGGATGACGCGGATCGAGTTGACCCCGAGCAGGAAGCCGACAATGAGGATGATCCAGAACATCACCTCGTAGGCGTCCAGGCCCAGATCGACGGTGAGAAAGAAAACGCCAAGCTTCCCATCCGGGCGCGAGGCAAACACCGTCAGCGTGAACAGCAGCAGGATGATGGCCGGGATCGCCAGCACGATATCGACGAGGCGCTGGACGATCGTATCGAACCACCCTGCGAAGAACCCCGAGATCGTGCCGACCAGCAGCGCGATGATGGCGGAGATGAGCACGCAGCTGAAGCCGATCACCGCGGAGATGCGCGCGCCGTAGAGCACGCGGCTGAAGATATCGCGGCCGGCGCGGTCGGTCCCCATGGGATGGCTCCAGGACGGATCCTGGTTCTCCGTTCCGAAGGACTGTTGATCGTAGCCGTCGGGCGCCAGCAGCGGTTCGTTGCTCGCGCCCAGCGTTAGCACGCCGGCATCGACGAAGACGGCGCAGAGCAGCATGCCGACGACGATGGCGCCACCGAATGCGCCGAGGGGCTTGCGGCGGCAGAAGTTCCAGATGTTGGCGGCCCAGAACGCGACCCCCGTCGGCCGCTCCCTCAGCGGCTCCTGGCCGAGTTGCGCGATGTCGAGCGTCACGGCCATCAGCTGTACCTGATCCTGGGGTCGAGGTAGGCGTAGGTGATATCGACGACGAGGTTGGAGAGCACGACGGCCACGGCGATGATGAGCGCGATCGCCTGGACGGTGGTGTAGTCGCGGGTGCCGATGGACTGGAAGAACTGCTGTCCCATGCCGGGCACGTTGTAGATGCTCTCGACAACGACGCTGCCGCTGATGAGGATGGGGAGCTGCAGACCGACGACGGTGACCACGGGGATGAGGGCGTTCTTCATCGCGTGGCTCATGACCACAGAGCGTTCGCGCAGCCCCTTCGCCCAGGCGGTTCGCACATAGTCCTGGCGCAGGACCTCGAGCATCTGGGCGCGCATCAGGCGCATGACGGTGCCGGACAGGCTGACGCCGAGGAGCACCGCGGGGCCCACCGGGATGAAGTAGCCGAACGGGAACAGGAGGAACTCGAGGTTTTGATACGGGTTCTCCCAGAGCTCCCGGTAATCCTTGGGCACCGGCGTGGCCTTGTTGAACCACTTCGATGAGTAGACCAGGACGAGGGTGCCCAGCCAGAACGAGGGGATGGCGAGAAAGCCGATGGCGGTGCTACGCGAGACATAGTCGATGATGGAGTCCTGTCGTATCGCCGCAACGATGCCGATGGGCACGGCGATGATCAGCGACACAAGGAGGGCCAGGGTAGACATTTCGATCGTGACGGGCAGCTTTTCCCTCAGAAGTTCGCTGACCGGGGAGCGCGAGCGTAGCGAATCGCCGAAGTCGAAGCGGACGACGCCGCCGAGCCAGTTGAAGTACTGCTGGATGGCCGGCTTATCGAGGCCAAGTTCCTTTTCGACCTGCGCGCGCAGTTCCGGCGTGGGCGGCGTATCCCCGGCGATCTGCTCGACGATATCGCCCGGGATGAGCCGGACGAGGAAGAACACGATGAGGGATACGCCGATGAGGGTCGGGATGGCGAGCATCAGGCGCTTCAGGATGTACTGGCGCATGTAGGTTCCAGCCTGTCAGGGGTCAACCCGGTCAGGGTTCGCGCGGCGGGGTGAACCGTCACCCCGCGGCGGCTTCGATCTTCTTCCTTATACGTCCAGCCAGTTGTGCAGCTGGGTCTCGGTGCCGAGGGCATAGGTCGTGGGGCCGCCGCTGTTGAAGACGCCCTTCACGCTGGGCTGGCGGGCTCCGTACTCGACCGGCGTGACGACCGGGACGTTGTACATCTTGCCCGAGACGTACTTCTGCAGCTCGAAGTTCTGCTTGCGGATCTCCTCGAGATCCTGGGCCTGCAGCATCTTCTTGATGTTCGCGACGAGTTCGGCGTCGTTGATGCTGGAGTGGTTGCGGCCGCCGCCGGCATCGCGCGGGTAGAACATGTTGGTCCAGTAAGCAGCGATATCGCTGAAGACCGACTCCAGGCTCAGGGCCATACCATCGAACTGTCCCGCGAAGGTGGTCGCGATGTACTGGCCGTACTCCTCCGGGACGCCCGTGACGCTGACGCCGGCCTCGCCGAGCATCGCCGGCAGCGCCTCGCGCACGATGTCGTAGTAGGGGACGACCGTGGTGTAGACGGAGCTGCTGAAGTGCATGGGCACTTCGATGCTGCTGACAGCGGCGGCAGAGAAGAGCGCCTTCGCCTCGGCGACGTCGTACTTATAGAACTCGCCGCTTTCGCCGATATCGCTGCCCTGGGGATCGAGCCACCAGCTTTCCCCGAAGCCCGCGTTGATGGGCATGTTGGGCCAGCGGCCGCCCTCGGGTGAAATGCGGTTGAGCAGGGCATCGCGGTTGAGGGCGCGCGACATGCCCTGGCGAACGCGCTCGTCGTTGAAGGGCGGCTTGTCGGCGGTGTAGCTCAGCGGGTCGAAGATGACCATGCTGAGGATGTTGCGGAACGACTGATCGATGATGGCATCCGGCGACTGGCTCTTCACGGAATCGATGAGTTGGGGTGGAACGGAGATGCTGTCGAGTTGGCCGGCGGCGAACTGCGAGAGCACCTGGTTCTGGTCGGTGATGATGTCGAGGTTGACCCCGTCGAGGTAGGGAAGGGGGTTGCCGTCAGCGTCCTTCTCGAAGTAGTCCGGATTCTTCTTCCACGACATGACGACGCCGGGCTCGAACTTCTCGAAGATGAAGGGGCCAGAGCCGAGCATGCTGTCTTCGCTGGCCGTGTCGCTGGCCTCCACGAACTCCTGGGGCATGATCCAGAGGTCCTGGAAAGAGGCAATGCGGTTGAGGAAGAGACCGAACGGCTCCTTCAGCTTGAAGGTGACCTGCTTCTTATCGGCCGAGGCGGTGACGCTTTCGACCATCGACAGGTTGGCCTTGTTCGGCGAAATGGAGCTGTAGCGGTTGAACGAGTACACGACATCATCGGCGTTCAACAGGCGGCCGTTGACGGGAGGAACATTATGGAACTTCACATCATCACGGAGCGTGAAGATGTAGGTCGTGGGATCGGGATTCTCGACCTTCGAAGCGACCTCCATCTGCGTCGTGTACCAGTCCGACTGCGGCAGTTCGCCCAGCTGGCTGCTGAAGCGCAGGAGGCGGCTATATGAATAAGAAGCGAGCGCGTGCGTGAGGAACGTGGCGGCCTTCATGGGGTCCTTGCCCAGGACCAGGCTCACGGTGCCGCGGAAGATGCCACCTGCCTTCGGCGTATCACCGCCGCCGCCGCCGCCTGGTGTCGCGCCGCCGGACGGCGTCTTATCGCCGCCGTTGTCGTCGTCGCTGCTGCAACCGACCAGCGCGATGGCTCCGGCCGCTGCGCCCGTGACGCCGGCCACCTGCAGTGCGCGGCGACGGCTGACCCTGCGTGCCGTATAACGATCCCAGAAAGAGGATGTGGCCATGCGATCCCTCCCTTCGCAATTGACTTGCGTTCCCTCGATGGTGACCAGTCTACTACGGTTCAGGGCGCGGTTGGCCACTTTCCAACATTGAAAATACGAGGCAAATCAGGGCGGGAATCGGGAGCGATGGGGCGAACCCCGGGTGTCACCCGGGCTGTCCGACGGCCGTCACGGTGGTATAAAGGGGCTCTCACGGAGCCTCGGGGTTCACTCTGAGCCCGGATGGCGCACGCCAGGGAGGTTGGACAGCATGGAGAGGAAGCATTTGGCCGGCGCGATCGTGGCCACGGCAGCGGCGGTGCTTTCGTTGCTGGCGATCGCGGCCCTCGGGCTCGGGTCAGCATCCGCCCAGTCGGATGAGATGCTGATCAAGGTGGTGGCGCCCGTCGAGTCGATCAAGAAGGGCTCCGACGACGTCGTCGTGCGCTTCGAGGCCGAGAATGCAACGAACCTGGCGGCGTTCCAGTTCCAGCTGACATACGACCCGGACGTGCTGCAGGTCGCGCTGGATCCCCAGAGCCAGAAGCCGTTGATTCAGCGCGGGGACTTCCTGGGGACGACGGGGCGCGAGGTGGCCTGCCCCGACCCGGAAAGCCAGCCCGGCGTGCTCCGCATGACGTGCGTGACGCTGCGCATGGAGCCTCCCGGGCCGGACGGAGCAGGGACGCTTGCGACCGTCACCTTCACGGCGGTGAACTCGGGCTCCACGGAGCTGACGCTGGACCGCGTCAAAGCGAACAACCCGGATGCCACGGAGATTACCCCGATCCAGGTTCAATCCGGCGCCCTGGCGGTGAAGGGTGGCGGCGGGCTGAACTGGCTGCTCTGGGGCCCGATCATCGGCGTGATCGCGGCGGTGGTGGTGGCCGGCGGGGCGTTCGCGGCGTTCCGCCTGCGAGGCGCCGGGAGCGGATCCGCGCCAGCCGCGGCATAGGCCACAGGCCACGCGTACTGGAGAACCGGCCCGCTTCAGCGGGCCTTTTCCTTGCCGGCGCGGGCGCCTCCCGCCTACACGGTCAGCAGGCCCTTCGGCCCGTCCTCAAGGGCCGATTGTGGATCGCGGAGGCGCTGGAGGCGTATCCTATGGGCGCCCCTGTTGCGCTTCCCGCCGCGGGGGCCGATCCTGTTATTTGAATGAACGCTTACCAAAACAAGGAGGCGCCGCGATGGCCGTAAGCCAGGACATCCTTCAGGAACTTCGCGCCGAGAGCGATGACGTCGATCTTTCGTGGCTGGAGGCGCCCGCGGCGCAGCGCGGCCTGCGCATCGCGCCCGGAAGGCGCGGCCTGACGCTGGAAGAGATCGCGACGGGATCGTACGGCGAGATCCCGACGACCTCGCGCAACCAGAGCGGCCGCATGCGTGGCGCTGGGCCGCGACCCGACGCGCAGAACACGCAGCAAATGTGGCCGTTCCGATCGGCCTCGTGGTCCGCGTCGGCAATGCTGCTGTACGAAGAGGCGGTGCAGCGGCAGTGGTCCAGCGCGACGGATGTGCCCTGGGCGGATCTGCCGGACCTGCCGGAAGATATCGAAATGGCGATGTCTCAGCTCTGCACCTTCCTGACGCAGGTGGAGTTCATCGCCGGCGACGTGCCGGGTCAGTACGCGCCCAACGTCAGCGGCGAGTTCTTCGAGGTCGGCCTCTTCCTCGCCTCACAGATCATGGACGAGGCGCGGCACCTGGATGTGTTCCGCAAGCGCGCCCTCGCGAACGGCATCGGCCTGCTGCAGGCGGGGCCGGGCGCGGTCAACCTCTTGACGGCGCAGGACTTCACGGAGATGACGTCGACGCTGCACCTGGTGGGCGAGGGCTTCGTGCAGTCGCTGTTCCGGATGGGCGAGATGTTCGCGCAGAGCGAAGTCGACAAGCGCATGTTCCGGCTGGCCGCGCAGGACGAGAGCCGCCACGTGGCGTTCGGCGTGATGCACATGAAGTACGTGATGGAGGTGGAACCCGAGCGACGCGAAGAGATCCACACGTACCTGGACCGCATGGAGGGCATCCTCGGCGTGGGCTCGTCGCAGGCCGGCCTCACGGGCGGCGGCGAGACCACCGAGGCGCTCGCGATCCTGCTGGGCGGCGGCACCACGGAGACGCACCTTCAGGACGGATACGGCAAGCTCCTCGCGATCCGGCGGCGCCAGGTGAACGAGTACATGCACCGGCTGGAGGTCTGCGGGCTGGGCGACCGGCGGCAGAAGATGAACCCGTTCATGGCCGCGGCCCTCGACCCTGTGACGGCGTAGTTGGTCGTTAGTCGTTGGTCGTTAGGGGTTGCGGCGCGATGATACGCGCGCGCTGGGCTCTGGTGATGACGATGAAAACGCTCTGAGAGGATTGACAGAACATGGCCGACAACGAGACACCTACGCAGGAGAAGCCCGCCGCACCGCAGATCCCCGGGATCTTTGCGCCGCCGGCACCCGACCTCAGGTGGATGAAAGCCCCGACGGAGCGCCCCCCGCGGATCCGCGAGATACCGCCCGAGGGGCTCACGCTGCGCATGGTGGACTACGGATCCTACGGGCAGGCGCCCGACCACTGGCCGTACGAGAACGACACCCCGCGCGGAGCGGTGCCGTCAAAAGAGATGGGGCTCCCGGCGCCCTACACGATCTACGACAAGCTCGAGGTGTGGGCGGAAAACAGCGCCGACCTCTACGAATCGGCGATCCGCGAGCGATGGAAGCCTTCGACCGACATCCCCTGGGGCTCGATCGAACCGCTGCCCGACCACATCGAGGCGTCCATTGACCAGATCATGTCCAACATCTCGGAGCAGTCCTACAACTCGTGCCAGGTGCTATCCGGGTGGATGAAGGAGATCTCGTACGGCTACCACGAGGTCAAGCTGTACCTTGCGACGCAGGTGTTCGACCAGGCGCGCCACACGGAGGTCTTCCGGAAGCGAGCGCTGGCGAACGGCGGCGGGCTCGGCGTGCAATCGCCCGGCTTCTTCAACCGCACGGTGTACGGAGCCTTCAAGTTCAGCGAGTTCGCGTTGTACGTGAACATCATGCGGACATCGTTCCTGCTGGCGCTATGCGAATTCGGCGAGCAGAAGATCGCGCGATCGCAGGTGGACCGGCAGCTGTTCGAGCTGACTGCGAAGGACCTGCGACGCCACCTGGCCTACGGCGTCGAGCACCTGCGGCACTACGTGCTTCAGGGCGGCGAGCAGAAGCGCCGCAACGTGCGGACGTGGCTGGACCGCGCCGAGGTGATGATGGCGGTGGACCTCAAGCGCGACAAGCCGCTCCGCGAGGCGCTGATCCTGGCGACGGGCGACACGCTCGCCGCAGGCAAGGCGGGACTCAAGGAGCTGCGTGAGGCGCAGCTGCGGCGGTACATCCAGGCGCTGGACTCGGCCGCATTCCGCGGTCGCGAGGAACATATCGTGCCGACGCTGCGCGAGGTTATCGATACGCCGTAGCCGGTCTAACGACACGGGAGCGACGGAAGAGGGGCGTGCCAGCCGGTGCGCCCCTCTTCCGATCGTGCCTCCTGGCCCGGCTACCGACGTTACGAAAACTGCAAACCGAGCACTATGGAGCTGCGCGTTCGTTATGGCGTAGGCTCCTCTCACCCGGCAATCGCAGGAGAAACGCGTGGTTACGACGACAACGTACGACAGACCCAGTCTTTCGGCCCAGGCCACCGATGCGGCCATCCGTGTCAGCGCGCTGACCAAGCGTTACGCGAACGGCACGCTGGCAAACGACAACATCGACCTCAGCGTTCCGGACGGGATGACGCTGGGCCTGCTGGGCCGCAACGGCGCCGGAAAGACGACGCTGGCGCGCCAGATCACCGGCGAACTAGCCCCGACGTCCGGAAGCGTCCACGTGAACGGCATCGACGTGTTCGCCGAGACCATGCGGGCCCGCTACCTGATGGGCGTCGTGCCGCAGGAAGCGCAGCCCTACGACCACCTGAGGCCGCACGAACATCTGGCATTGTTCGGCCGGTTGCGCGGCCTGGGCAGGACTGAGGCGGGCCAGCGCGCGGACGAGATGATCGAGGTCCTGGGGCTGGTCGAGCACCTGCGGAAGACGGCGCGGATGCTCTCGGGCGGGCTCAAGCGCAAGTTGCTGGTGGGGACGGCGCTGATGGGCGACCCGCCGATCCTCGTGCTGGATGAGCCGACGACGGGGCTGGACCCGCACGCGCGCCGCGAAGTGTGGGCGCTGCTGCGATCGCTCCGGGGGCGCGGACGCACAATCGTCATGACGACGCACTACATGGAGGAGGCGGAGGAGCTGTGCGACGAGATCGCCCTGATCAGCGGCGGGCGCATCTACGTGCAGGGCACAGTCGAGGCGCTGCGGGCGCGATGCCGGAACCGCTTCAAGGCGACGTACGAGGACGGGACGAACCACGGCGCCATCGCGGGGAGCACGTCCGTGGAAGTGCTCGCGACGCTGCGGCGCCTGGGGATCGAGGAGTTCGCCCTGACGAAGGCGAGCCTGGAAGATGTGTACATGGAGCTAACCGCGGAGGCCCTGGAGGCATAACGATGGCCAAGTTCCTCTCGGACGCCGGAGTGGTGTTCCAGATCCAGATGCTGAAGACGCGCACGTGGGCGCCCTTCTACATCCTCTCTGTGCTGATCGTGCCGGTGGGGACGCTGTACTTCGCGAAGGCCCTGATACCCCCGGGCGCGGAGGATGCCGTCGGCACCAGGCTCGTGACGGGCTCGCTCGTATTCGGCATCGGGTTGATGACTGTGAATAACCTGGCGCAGTTGATGTTGTTCGAGCGGTTCGCGCTGATGCTGAAGCTGATGATTACGTCGCCCATCAGCCGCTACTCCTACGCGCTGGGCATCGTGGGGTTCTCGCTGGTGCAGGGGATGCTGACGGCGGCGGTGTTGCTGGCCTGCGCGCCGCTGGTGGTGGGGGTCGACGTGCACCTGGACTGGCGTTTGGTGCCCATTCTCATGCTCACGGCGGTGTCCCTCACGGGCATCGGCATCATCATCGCGACGTGGTGTCCCAGCCAGGAGATCGGCGGTATGCTCGCGAACACGGTGGGCATCATGGTGACGCTGCTGTCGCCCGTGTACTACCCCATGGAGCGCCTGCCCGACTGGCTGCGTGCGGTGGTGCACCTGTCTCCGTATACCTACGCCGGCTCGGCCGTTGACGCACTCCTCTCAGGCAGCGGGGATGTGGGGGCGAACGCACTATGGCTGACGATGATCACGCTCGGCGGCGTGACCATCGGCACCCTGGGCCTCCGCTGGCGGGAGAACTAGCAGGATGTTGAAGAAGCCCTCTCGCCACCGCAGCGCGGGCTTTCAGCCCGCGGTGCCAGGTTTGGAAGAGCGCTGCCCCTCAACCGCGAAACGGTGCCTCCGCTCCTTTCCACACCCTGCTAGGGGAGGCCTCGGGGCTGGGGCGTGGCCTGCTTGCACGACGTATACTGTCGGTCGAGGTACACGATGAGCCGCATCCTGGACCGCGAACGCACCCACTACGAGGCGCACAGTAGCGAGTTGCTGCGGGAGCATCGCGGCGAGTTCGTCGTGATCAAGGACGATCACGTCCTGGGGATCTATCCAACCCGAAGGGAAGCACGGGAGGCTGGCCTGCGGGCCTTCGGGAACGTGTACATGCTGATTCGCGAAATCAGCTAACAAGAGCCGCGCGCGTTTCTGCCGATAGCGGTTGTCCATAGCCAGAATGGCTCGTGAGATCCGGCGGATTTTCACAGACGCCACCGGAAGCCCATTGCCCGGGAAGCTATCGCGATCTGGGGTCGCGATCAGGATCGAGGTTCAACCCTCGACTCCTCTGGCCGCTGCGCTCACCATCGGACGCGAGGCGATTCCTGATCCCATAACGGGCGCGGCTATCGTCGACACCGGCGCAAGCCACACTTGCGTTGACAATGATGTCCTTGACCGGCTGGGTGCACGGAAGGAAGAGGTCTTCTCGAGTACCACGCCATCAGGTCAAACGGAGTTCCCGGCATACGAGGCCCGCGTCGTGCTACCTGAGCTTGATCTGGACATCGACTTCGATCTGATTGTGGGGGTGCAGCTCTCGGGCATGGCGGTCGATATCGATGGAGCGCCTCTGCCGCTCATCGCCCTGATCGGGCGGAATGTGCTGGAACGGTGCGTGTTCGTGTACGACGGGCCCGGTGCGGCGTTCACACTCGCCGCCTAGAAACGAGGATCTCCCATGAGCGACTACAAGTATCTGCAGGTGCGACGCGAGGGACCGGTCGTCATCGCGACGATGATCAACCCGCCGCGGAACCTGTTGAACGCGGCGATGGTGGAAGAGCTGCATGCGCTGGTCGACGGGCTGTCGGCCGACGCCGACGCGCGGGTGCTGGTGCTGACGGGCGGTGCGGACGGCATCTTCATCACGCACTACGATGTCGGTGAGCTTTCAGCGATCTCGGACCTGGTGCGCTCTCGGGCGGCGCCGGAGGCGAGCGCGGAGACGGCGGAGGCGCCACGCCAGCGGGAGTTGCACGCGCTGAACCGCCTGTCTCTGAAGCTGGCCGCGCTGCCGCAGCCGGTCATCGCGGCGATCAACGGGACGGCGATGGGCGGCGGGTGCGAGCTGTCGCTGGCCTGTGACTTCCGGATCATGGCGCGCCGCGGGGTCATCGGGCTGCCGGAGGTGCGCGTGGGCATCCTCCCGGGGGCTGGTGGAACGCAGCGGATGACGCGCCTCATCGGCTCGGCGAAGGCGCTCGAGCTGATGCTGCTGGGCGAGGCGGTGGACGCGGACACGGCGGCAGCGCTGGGGCTGGTACACCGCGCGGTTGACCCGGATGCGCTGATGCCGGAGGTCCTCCGGATGGCGAACGAGCTGGCGTCGCGGCCGCGGCAGGCGGTGGCGCTGATCAAGGCGTGCGTGCAGCAAGCGCTGGAACCGCGGCCGCTCGAGGAACGGCTGGCGTTCGAGTCGGAGCGGTTCATGGAGCTGATGCGCAGCGAAGACGCATCCCGCTTGATGAAGGCGTACCTGACGAGCGAGCGCCCGCTGAACGAGCTGTGAACTGGTCGCTGGTCGCGTTTACTCCCGCGAATCCCAGATCAGTACGAGAGTAGCTCTGCCGGTTCGACGAGGATGACGACTTCATCGCGATCACCCAAGGAGATGCCCGTTTCGTAGGCTGGACGCCGAGGCGCAGGGCGGCCGCGCTCCGGCATGCGCCGTCCCACCTGGCGCGCCACCTCGGCCAATAGAATCGATGCAGTGAGCCTGAGCGGAACGTGGTCGACAGGCTCCAGGCTCATCGTGGCCACGCGTAGGCGATCACGGCTGCTTTCCGGCAATTCGTCAAGCCTTGCTCCAATGATCAGAAGTTGCCTGCGGCCGCGGGTTAGACGCTGACGATGCAGCGGAGTGCCATCCCCCCAGGGAAGCGCCAACACGATCTCCTCGAAGTCCGATGCTACGTCGAGGGTCCGACGGTGGACACGAAGCGGATTCTTGTGTCGGCGTGCGGCGGCGTACGCTTCGCGGCGGATCGAACTTGATCCGTCGAACCAGCCCGCTCCCCTGTCGTCCAGCAGCACGTCTCGAAAGCCGAACGCGGCCGCCGAGCGCAGGGTCGATCCGATCTCAATATGGTCGTCGCCGATGATCAGAACGGTTGGCCGCCTCGCTTCTGGGTTCGCTACCTGACCTTGCGGGCGCGAGCCACGTGACACGTACCAGGCAGCTACGGCCGCGGCCGCGGCGACATTCAGGGTCTTCACCGACCTCGACACCGTGGGAATGACGACCGTCTCGTCAGCGCGGGCGAGGATGCCTCGTGAAATGCCACGCCGTTCGTTGCCGACGACTAGCGTGACATCTTCGCGGATGGGTCGTCTGCCGTAGATCTCGGTCGCGCCAAGTGCGTTCTCGACTGCAATAAGCCGACCACTGGGATCGGCTGGACGCGAGGCATGAAACAAGCGTGCAGCGTCATCAAGCCGCAACAGGTTCGCGGGATTCTCGACGCCGTCGGCCAGCAGGGCCAGCGTCATTCGAGCCGCATGCGCAGGCGAGCAGCGATGGCCTCGGCGCGGGCTTCGTGAGCCGCGGTACGGGCGGCCCTCACTCCACCTACGCGGCGCTCATGCTGCAGGACATGGTGGCCGATTTCGTGCGCGAGGACATACTCGAGCATGAATCGCCTCAAGGTCTCGGTGGGCCACTCGACCATACCGCCCTTAACCATCGCACCGGCCGCTCGAAGACGCGCACGCTCGCGCGGCGCAAGCTGCAGACCGAGCCGCCATGGTGAGGGAGGCTGGTCGTACAGTTCGATGCGACCCTCCGAAACAAGCCTTCCAAACATCAATGCCTTAGCACCGGGAGGTGCTGGCACCAATTCAACGCTCTGGATGCCGTAATAGCTGGATTCGCCGAACTGAACGAGCGCTTGCCGTACGTCTTCTGCGGACGCGGGGTGATGGCGCCCGGGACGCGGCCGGCGCGCGCGCACGGTTGGAAACGCTGCCCGGCGGGCTGCGCGAATCGCGCGCGGATCAGTGCGAACGCTGTTTGCCACACGCCTATGATGCCGGATTCCAGTGAGGCCATCCAATAACGCGCTGAGCGGACTGGAAGGTCCGGGCCACGGCATCCAGCTCCGGCACTCGTGCCCAGACGGTGGGACTACCAGCCTCGCAGGAGCCAGCCGTTGTCTTCGAACCGTGACTCGCGGGTGGGGCAGAGGGGCGCGGCGTCGGCGATGCGGGTGATGGCGTAGTGGAGATGCGGAGCCTCGGAGTACCCGGTATCGCCCGTGAAGCCCACCACGTCGCCGCGTCGGACGGGCCAGGTGGCGATGATGTCACCTTCGGCGATGCCGCGCGGGATCGCGAACAGACTGGCGTAGTCGGTGGCGTGTGAGTAGCCGGGCGCGAACGCCGTCGCAGGCAGGTTCGCGATCGTGGCGTCCAACGACAGGTGGCCGAGGTCGATCCGGTAGCGGCCGTTGGTGATGCTGACGTAGAGGCCCATGCCGCCGCCGGGGCCGGGGAAGGGCGACACGGGCGCGCGGGCGCGATCAGGGCTGCCAAGATACGGCTCGCGCGGGACGCCGTGGTAGTCGAAGGCGTTGGCGACGGTGTTGAGGACGAGCGTGGCATCGCCGTCCATGGTCGCGTTGACCGGGAGGCCGGGCGCGACATACCAGTCGACGGCGGGCCGGCCCTCATACTCGACGTGGACGCGACAGTCCCAGCCACCGGCGTTCGCCTTCTCTTGATCGTCGGAGATGTGCAGGCGCTCGCTTGTCTCGCGCACGGTAGCACCGGCGCCGGATGATACGACGCGCAAGCCGACGGGCCCTGTCACGCGGTCGGTGACCGAGTCGGGGTCGAGCGGGAGGCCTACGGGGTCATGGGGATCGGCGGCGGGCGTTCGCTGGGTAACGGTTGGTGTCGCGGCGGGCGTCACGCTGACGGGCGGTGTTGGCGTCGCGGAAGCGCGCGGCTGTACGGAGGGAACGGACGTAGGAGCTGGGGTTGACGGCGACGAGCAGCCGGCGCACGCGACGGCTGCGACGAATGCGATTGCGGGGACCAGGAGTTCCGTTGCGCGTGGCACGAGCCCATGATGCCCTAACGAAGATGGCCCCGCCTGAAGGCCTACCCTACGGCTGTGAAGCGCACCCGGCGCCCCGTCACAGCAGCCGCAGCGGCTCCGCCCGCTCCCGGTCCTGCGCCGGCTCCAGGCACGCCGCATCGTCGTTCTTCACGCTGTTGGCCCGCGGCGACACCTCCGTCGCGATCAGCACCCCCGCCTCCGCCGGCACAAGCAGGTCGCGCACCTCCTTCGCGTACTTCGGCCGCTCCTTCTCCTCCGGCGGCACGAACAGCCACTCGTCCAGCCGCTCTCGCGGCAGGATGACGGGCATGCGGTCGTGCACCGGCGCCACCGTCTCGTTCGCGTCCGTCGTCAGGATCGTGAACGTCCGCGTCCACTTCTCCGTCTTCGGTTCCCGCCACGACTCGTACAGCCCCGCAAACAACAGCAGCTGCCGATCGGCCGGTGAGTGGAACCACACCGGCTTCCGCGCCTCCTTCGCCCCCACCCACTCGAAGAACCCGTCCGCCGGCACCGCGCACCGCCGCGACTCGAACGCCTCCCGGAACGCCCGGGACGTCATCGCCGTCTCGCTCCGCGCGTTGATCTGTCTGGCCGCCCCCTTCGCGTCCGCCGCCCAGCTGTTTACCAGCCCCCACTTCGCCGCCAGCAGGTGCCGCCGCTCGTACTTCGTCCGCACGATCCAGTGCTGGTCCGTCGGTGCGATGTTGTAGCGCGGCCGGTACAGCGCCCGGTATCCGGCGTCCTCCGGCCGCGGCTCCGCGTCCAGCTCCTCCGCCAGTTCGTCGAAGTTGTCCTTGGTCAGCGTGAATCGCCCGCACATCGTCCGCCCAGTGTACCCCCGCGGGCCCCGTTTCAGATTCGAAATCGCCCCGTTGTAAGGTTTTCGCCCCCCGCCGGTCTAACTCCTGAAACCGGAACGCAACCAACTACACAGCAGGAGGAGACGACCATGGCGACGCAGAACAGCGGCATCAACCTCTTCGACCAGGACCCGCAGGACGGCGGCAAGAAGGACGGCAAGCGCACGGCCTTCGCCCTCGGCGCGCTCGCGGCGCTCGGCGTCGCCGGTGCTCTCGGCGTCGGCTTCGTCCTCGGCGGCAGCGCCGGCAACGACGGCGGCGTGAAGGGCGACACAAGCGACCCCACCCGCGTCGTCCGCACCAGCCCCACGGCGTCGAACCCCCAGGCCGGCGGCCAGACCCAGCCGCAGGCCCCGTCCGGCAACACGCAGCCCGGCTCCGACACCGGCAGCAGCTCCGGCTCCGGCGACACTGGCTCGACCAGCGGCAGCGGCGACACCGGAAGCGGCAGCGGCGGCGAGCCCCCGGCCCCCACGAACACGCCCGAGCCTCCGGCC
>JACRBR010000292.1 GCA_016213125.1 Chloroflexota bacterium
GGGGGCCTTGTAGGCGGCCTCTTCGGCGCGCTGGCGGCGGCGGACACGCAGGGTATCGGCCTGGACGCGCAGCACGGTGCCGATGGAGGAGCCCATGGCCTCTGCCTGGATGACGGCGTTGACGAACTGGATGAGGTCCATGACGCCGGTGCGGTCACCCAGCTCCTTCAGGGCCTCGCGGCGGGCCTTGCCGAGGGCGACATCGCGCAGGGCGCGGTTGAGTTCCTGGGCGAAGGGGCCTTCGACTTTTTCGGCGACGCGGGCGAGGGCGGCATCGAGTCCGAGGCCGGCTTCGACGCAGGTGGTGATGAGGTCGAAGGCGTCGGCGAGGCTCCTGATGATGGCGTGCTGGCGCTGACGGGCGCGTGAGCGGATGAGGTAGAAGGGCATGAAGAAGCCAACGGCGCCCATGGCGACGACGATGCCGAGCGACATGAGCGAGAGCTTGGCGCCCATCACGACGACGAGGAGCAAACCGAGACCGGTGGCGGCGCTGCCGGTGATGACGAGCATGGTGAGGAAGCCCTGCATGGTCATGGGCTCGCCGGCGTAGATGAGCTGCTTTTCCACGCCCTTGAGAAGCGACGTGGGCAGGAGGCTGCGCACGCCATCAGTGACGCCGTGCAGCATCGGGGACAGGAGGCGCTCCCGGGCGGGAGCGCGGGTAGCCGTGGAAGCCTCGGGCTCGGCGCCGCGCTTCCAGCCCTCGAGGCGCTGGCGAGCGGCGGCGGCCGTCTGGGACTGGCTGCCGGAGGTGATGCCGACGAGGGCAAGCACGATGGCAGTGAAGATCATGCCGGCGATGACCAGCGCGACAGGGTCAAGAGCCATCGCTACACCTCGATGTTCAGAATGCGCTGGATGATCATGATACCGACGACCTCGAGCACGACGGCGACGACGAGCATCACCTTGCCGAGGACGGTGGTGAAGAGCGGGTCGATGTAGCCGGGGCTGAGAAGCGTGAACATGATGCCCACACCGAGCGGGAGAAGGCCGATGACGATACCGGTGAGCTTCTGCTGAGCGGTGAGGGTCTGGATCTCGCCGCGGATGCGGATGCGTTCGCGCATGGTGTCGGAGACGGTGTCGAGGATCTCCCCGAGGTTTCCACCGACGGTACGCTGGACGAGGATGGCGGTGATGACGATGTCGAGATCGTAGCTATCGCTACGCTCGCCGAGGGCGAGCATGGCCTCTTCGACGCCGGACCCGATGTTCATTTCGTGGATGGTGCGGCCGAACTCGGTGGAGATCGGGTGGGAGAGCTGCTCGGACGCGACACTCAGCGCCTGAAGGAGGCCGAAGCCGGCTTTCAGGGAGTTGGAGATCATGGTGAGGGCTTCGGGAAGCTGGGCGTTGAGCTTCTCGACCCGCGACTTTCGGCGGTGGTTCATGTAGAACTTGGGCAGGTTGTAGCCGACGACGGCGCCGCCGAGCATGACGACCCAACCCAGCAGGCCCTGGATGAAGAAGAAGGGCGCGATGAAGCCGATGGCGGCAAGTGCGAAGCGAATAACGATGTACTCGCCCGGGCTGAGCGACATATCGGCACGCTCGAGCTGCTGCGAGAGACGCTCGGCGATGCTGGCGGTGGTGACCTTGGCGAGGACGCCGGTATCGGTCTTGGCTGTGCGCAGGGCGGCGGCCTGGCCGACATCGACGACGGAGGTGCCGGACATGAGGCCCTGGAGGCGGCCGCGCACGTTGGACGCGGGCACGGCGTTGCCGTAGAAGGCGAACAGGCCGACGACGACCGTCGCCATGACGGAGAGTGCGGCTACGGCGGCGAGCGGATCGAATACCATCAGAACCCCGCTACTGCGAACAGGTCGGGCGGCAGGTGAATGCCGGAGACCTCAAACTTCTCGGCGAAGCGCGGGCGGATGCCGGTCGTGCGCAGCTCGCCCATGATGCGGCCATCGGTATCCACACCGACCTGTTCAAACCGGAACAGGTCCTGCATGGTGACGACCTGACCTTCCATACCGGAGATCTCCGAGACGGTGGTGACCTTGCGGGTACCGTCGGGGAACCGCGCGATCTGGATGACGACGTGAATGGCGGACGACATCTGCTCGCGGATGGCCTTCACGGGCAGCTCGAAGCCGGCCATCATGACCATGTTCTCGATGCGGGCGAGGGCATCGCGCGGGGTGTTGGCGTGGACGGTGCCGAGCGAGCCCTCGTGGCCGGTGTTCATGGCCTGGAGCATGTCGAAGGCCTCGGCGCCACGGACCTCGCCGACGATGATGCGGTCCGGCCGCATGCGGAGGGAGTTGCGGACGAGATCGCGCTGGGTGACCTCGCCGCGGCCCTCGAGGGAGGGCGGGCGGGCCTCCAGCGTGACGACGTGGCCCTGCTGGAGCTGGAGCTCGGTGGGGTCCTCGATGGTGACGATGCGCTCGGTATCCGGGATGAAGGAGGAGAGCGCGTTGAGCATGGTGGTCTTACCGGAGCCGGTACCGCCGGAGATGAGGATATTGAGCTTGCCCTGCACGCAGGCGCGGAAGAACTCCGCCAGCTCATTGGTCAGCGCCCCCGTCGCGACGAGGTCGTTGATGGTCATCTTGTCCTTGCGGAACTTCCGGATGGTGACCGTCGGGCTCTTGGGCGCGACGGGAGGGATGATCACGTTGACGCGGGAGCCATCCATCAAGCGCGCATCGACCATGGGCGACGACTCGTCGACGCGGCGGCCGAGGGGGGCGACGATGCGCTCGATGATGCGCATGATGTGCTGGTCATCGCGGAAGCGGACGGAGCTGAGGTAGAGGCGGCCTTCCTTCTCGTAGAAGATGGTGTCGGGCGCGTTGACCATGACCTCGGAAATGCCGTCATCGCGCAGGAGCGGCTCGAGGGGGCCGAGGCCGAGGACTTCATCGGCGACGGCGGAGACGAGTTCATCGCGGGTGGTGCCGACGATGCCGGGCATCTCCTGGGCGATGAGTGTGCGGGCGGCCTGTTCGACGGCTTCGCGGGCCTTGTCCTTGCCGAGGCCCTCCAGCTTGTTGGGGTCCAGCTCCTCAATGAGGCGCTGGTGGAGGGTGAACTTGAGCTCGTTCAAGGCGACGACGTTCTGGGACATCTGTCCGGGGCGGGTGAAGCTGCTGCCGGCGGCGTTGCCGACGCCACCGTTGGCGGCACTGCCACCCTGGCCGGGCTGGATCCGTTTCGTCTGCCACTGGAACTGACCCATGGTGCTTTTCCTTCCGGAAGGCTAGGCGGACCGACCGAGGAAGCGGTCGAGGAAGCCGCGCTTCTCCTGTTTTGTGCCGGTGAGCGCGTGGGCCAGGTCGATGATGGACCTGGAGACGCGCGCATAGGGCTTCGCGATCACAATCGGCTGGCCGAGCTGGGTGCTGGAGGCGACGCTGAGGTCGTGCGGGATACGCCAGAAGACGTCGTATTCCAGGACCCGGGCTACGTCGTCCTCCCGCAGGCTGTTGGCAGCGGTGGAGTGGTTGATGGTGAGCTTTACCTTGTCCTCGGACACGCCGGCGGCGCGGAGCATCTCGAGGGCGAGGGCTGTGTCCTTGATGCTGGCGATGTCCATGCTGGTGACGAGCAGGATGAGGTTGGCCAGCTCCAGGGTGGCGGCGATGAGCTCGTTGAAGGTGCCGGGCGTATCGATGACGACGTAGTCGTGCGTCTGGGCGACGAGCTCGACGATTTTCTCGATGTGCTGGGGCGTCATGTTACGCCACTCCGTGGGGTGGAGGGGCGCGGGCAGGATGTTGACGCCGGAGTAGTGCTTGACCAAGTAGTCCTTGATCTTGTCGCGGTCGATGTCGTCGATCTTCTTCGCGACGTCGGCGATGGAGGCCTCGACGGCGATGTCCATCATGATGGCGACATCGCCGAAGCGGGTGTCCATATCGAGCAGGCAGACGCTGGCGCCGGTGATCTTGGCGAGCGTGGTGGCCAGGTTGGTGGAGATGGTGGTCTTGCCGATGCCGCCCTTGGCCCCGAAGACCGTGATGACCGTGCCGCGCGCGGAGACCTCGCCGGTGCCGCCCTCGCTGCGGAGGCGCTTGCGCTCCTCCTGCTCGAGGACGCCGTAGACGGCGCGGCTGAGCTCCTCGGGCTTGAGCGGCTTGACGAGGTAGTCGCGGGCGCCGGCGACCATGGAGCGCCGGACGGACTGCGCATCGGTCAGGGACGAGTAGACGATGGTGGGCGCGTTGGGCACCGCATCGGCGAGCTGCTCGATGGTCTGGAGGGCCAGCGCGACGGGCTCCTCGACGGAGACGAGAAAGACGTCGGGCGGCGTTTCCTTGGCGACCGTGACGGCTTCGACGCCATACCCCGACTCGCCGACGATCTGGAAGTGGGCGAGCTGGATGGCGCGCTTGGTCTCGGCCCTACTCGAGAGATCGGGGTCGATCGTGACGATCTCCGGGTTCCTCGCCATGAGTGTGCGTCTCCTACGTCGTTACGAACGGCCGTCCAAAGGCCAGACTCGCCTCTTATTGCTCGCGCTTGTAGCCATCGGGCTTGAGGGCCTCCGGCAGGCGCGCGACGTCGCTCTCCGGGAGGAGGGTGGGATCGGTGAGCAGGGTGACGCCGGAGTCCGGCGTTGCCGTGTCGCCGATGCCACGAGAGGTGGCGCGGAGCTGGCCCATGCCCTCGGCCAGGATCACCTGCTGGATCTCCTCCGGAGAGAGGAGGAGCGTGATGGTGGCAGCATCAGGCAGGGGGTCGCCCTGATCAGCGGCGACGGGGTTCTTGGACTCGGCGCCGGGCGTGGCATCGGACACCGGGCCGGAGCTGACGATGCTCTGGGCGACGGCCGCAACCTGCACGTTCTTGAGCAGGGTCTTCGAGACGACGGAGCTGTCCTTGCAGCAGGTCCAGACAACGTCGACCCAGTCGCCGGGGAGGATAAGTCCACCCGCGGTCTGGACCTGGGATGCCCGAATGGAGACAGCGCGCTTGCCGGTGGGCACGACCAGCGAGATCTGGGCGTTGGAGACGGAGCCCGTGGTGCTGACGACGGCGGAGGCGACCACCTGCTGGTTGACCTCGATGGGGAACTTGGTGACCTTGCCGACGGCGTCCTCGATGGTGGTGAAGGCGCCGGTCGTGACGGAGCTGGCGGAGAAGTTCTTCAGCTCCAGCATGTCCTTGGTGATGATGGTGCGCTCCTGGATGGCGCTGCGGGCGACAACGACGCGCTGGTCGCCACCAGAGGGGCTGCCCCCGCCGGAGGAGCCATCATCGGTGGCGGCGATGCGCGCGTAGACGAGCGCGGCGCTGAGACCTGCCAGGAGGATCGCCACGAGAAGGAAGCGGCGATTCAGCCTGCCCTGCGCACTGCTTGCGGCTCTCTGTGCCATGGTCAGTCCCCCATGTCCGGATTCGGGCCCGGGTGGCCACTACTCTGCCCGAACGGGCGTGCGACGCCCGGCCCGGCTGCTCACGCTGTATAGGTATCGGCGTCCGGAGGCGCCGCTTTACGTTCCGGCGGGAGAGGGCCCCGCCGGATTTCGGGCGCCTGTACCCCTCTGACCCCTGAACCCCTACTCGCTCTCCCCGACGCTAGACGGCAGGGTCGAGCAGCTTCATCTGCTTGCGGAGCGAGTTGAGAGCGCGGTGCTGGATCACGCGGATGGCGGCCACGCTCTTACCGATAATCTCGGCAACTTCCTTGTAATCCAGATCCTCAATGAAGCGGAGGATGATGACCTGGCGCTGCTCCTCGCGGAGGCGGAGGATGGCCTCGCGCACGAGATCCTCGTCGGCGGTCTGCATATACGAGCTTTCCGGGTCGATGCGCATCTTCTCGTCGACGATGCCGTCGTGGAGCTGGGAGGATTCGCGCTTCGAGCGGAGATGGCTGACGCCGAGGTTGTGGGCGATGCGGAGGAGCCAGGAGACGAAGGGGGCGCCCCGGACCTGGTAGCGCGGGATGGCCTCCCAGGCACGAAGGAAGGTCTGTGCGGTGAGGTCCTCGGCTTCGGCGGCGTTGCCCACCATGTAGTAGATGTGGCGGTACACCCGGACGACATGCCGGTCGTAGAGCTCGCCGAAGGCCTCCTGGTCTTTCTGGATGGCGCGGTAGACCAGGGGCGTATCGTCGTTCGCTCGCGGGACAGCGCTGTTGGCACCGACCATGCGGGGCTGTTCTCCTGGAGCTACGGCACATCCAACCGGGGAGCGAGGAATGGAACGGAGCCGCCTGGCGCCCTACGGGTCGCCTACGGCGACACCGCGGGGATCCCCTCATCACCCCAATGAAGATCGGCAGGCCGGAAGGCTCGCTTGAGGGTTGGACTCGGGAGGGGCGGGATTCTTACGAGGCTGAGGGATTCACCACAGAGACTCCGAGGAAACAGAGGTTCTTTGTGGGATCCAGGGGGTAGGCAGCGGTCGCGCGGTCGCACGGGGCGGTGGCAATGGGAACACCGGGCGAGGCATGCCACGCCACTACTGTTCGCGGGTGTCGGGTGTCTGGTGTCAGCTGGCCTGCTGGTCGGTCTGGTCCATGTCATGGGCGGGGAAGCCCATCTCGCGCGGCATCATGTCGGTGAAGCGGCGGGGTGAGGCGTCGGCCATGCCGGGCTGGGTGAGGGGAGGGGCGGCCGGGGGTGCATCTTCGCGCGGCTTATCGCGGAGGATGTCCGGGACGTCCGGCGAGGCACCCGGGGCGGAGCCGGCGCCGGGGACGGGTGCCCCCTCCGGAAGCAGCCGGAACTCGTAGGCGTGCGTCCCGACCTGGAAGGTCTCGCCGGGGTCCATCATGGTCCAGCCACCGCTTACACCCTCGCTGGCGATGGTGGTGAGGCGGGTGAGACGATGCAGCATGAGGTTGCCCTTGCGGATCCAGATGCGGGCTTCCTCTGACGCGAGGCGCGGGTCATCGATGCGGACGGCGCAACGCGGGCTGGAGCCAATGCTGACAGGCTTGCCCCCGACGGCGTACTCGTGGCCGAGATCGGAACCAGCGCGGGAGATAAGGATGCCGAGGGCTTCGCCGATCTCCTCGGCGGGGACGGGATCGGCGTCGACCGCCTGCGCGGGGTCGGCGGGATCGCCGGCCAGCCGGGTGATGGTGCGGTGCTTCGAAGCCCAGGGGGTGACGCGCTGGTCCGGCGAGACCATCGTGAGGGTGGGGCCGGAGGTGGTGCGGATCCGCTGGACGACGAGGAAGCCTCCACCGATGACGGCGAGCGCGCCGACGATGACGGCGATGGGCAGAACGGGCAGCGAACCTCCGCCACCGGAGGGCTCGGCGTTCACCGGAGCGGCGGGGATGGACGTGAAGGTGACGGCGTCGCCATCAATGAGCCTGCCACCGATGGTGACGGACACGCGGAGACTGTGCTCGCCCTCGCCGAACTTGTCGGGATCATAGGTAAAGGTGAAGGGCGCGGCGGCGGCCTCGAAGACGTTCACGCCATCAACGTTGTAGGCTGCCTTGGTGATGGGCTGGGCGCCGGTGGCCGTCACGACGATGTCGCGCTTGGACTTCAGCGCCTCCCCGGCGGCTATGCCCGAGATGCCGACGGTGGGGGCGGCGAAGGCGGCGGTCGGCTTGAAGGAAGACGTGGCGGTGGCGCTGCGGCCATCGGCGTTGACCTGGATGGTGACGGCGGACTCCGCCTTGCCGGCTGCCTCGGACGCATCGAACGTGACCACATATTGATTCTGGAGGAGGCGGCCGATGCCCTGGTAGACGCCGCTGAGGTCGCCCGGCGTGGGAGCCTCGAGATAGCGGCCGTTCGAGATGCGGGCGATCTCCTGGAGGTACGACGGGTCGTTCACGGCCGCGCCTTGGGCGATGGTGAAGACTGGGACGCCGGAGGTCGCGGCGGCCGAGATGGCATCGTTCTCGGTGACATCCGTGACGATGGCATCCTGCGCGCCGTCGGTGAGCAGGATCATCGCGCGGCGCGGCGATGTGGACGTTGCGGCCTGGGCGATGGCGGCGGCCGTGGCCTTGTAGAGCTCGGTCTGTCCCTTGGACTCGAGTGCGTTCACGGCGGCGATGGCCGCGTCCTTATCGGACGTGAAGTCCTGCTGAAGGGTGACGGAGTTGGCGAAACGCATGACGGCGACGCGATCCTCGGGTGCGAGGGCCCCGATGAAGGCGACAGCGGCGGACTTCGCCTGGGCGAGCGGGTCGCCCAGGGTGCTGCCGCTGGTGTCCATGAGGAGGAGAACATCGAGCGGGATCGCGTTGCTTGAAGCGAGCTCGGCTTTGGACACAGGAGCAGGCTTGCCACCAACCGTGACCGCGAAGTTCGAAGGGTCCAGACCCTGGAGGGAGGCGCCGGTGGTGTCCTCGAAGTTCACGACGGCCTGCGCGTTCGGATACTCCAGTTCGGTGATGCTGGCGATTGTGGCGCGCTGGCCGGCGTCCTGTCCGTGGGCGACGCCGATAGCGACGATGGCGAGCGCGGTCACAGCCACAAGGGACAGGGCGGTGCGCAGTGCAGTCCGTGCGGTGGCGTCGAGCATCGTCACACCTCGGGGTCCGCGCCGGGGGCGAAAGGGCATACCCGGCAGTCTTTATGGCGGTTCTGTCAAGGATCGGCCCCTGACCCCTTGACACTGCGTTACGTTCGATGGCAGGATCAGTCCACCCTGCGGAGGGTGCCTGAACTGGCGCCCGGTGGGAGCCACAGGGCGTTCGCCATCAGAATCAGTATCGACCGGTGACACACCGCCATTGAGCGGGTCCGCCAAACAGGCGGTGGCCGCCATCGAGCGGGGCGCGCCAGCAGGGAAGCAGGGCACGCAGATACCGTAGACAGTGCCGGCGCGCAGCTTCGGCGCGCGCTTATGTTTCCCCCGCCGCGGCAGGGGCTACGTTTGGGGCTACGGGCCCAGGGGACGCGCGTTCAGGAGGCGGGGCCTGGCTGGCGTCCCCTGGCCCCAACCCGTTTCAGGGTTCGGTTCAGTTGAATTGTGCGGGCTTACGGCCCGCGTTTTCGATTCCTGGCGGCGGCGGGAACGCGAAGTTGCGGCACGCGCTGGGCGTGTTCGGACCCGCGCCAGCTGAAGGCCCGCGCTACTGGGGAGACGGGGCCGAATACGCCGGGCGCTTCATCTTTGCTTGCTTCAACCGATACTTCAGGCGGAGGACGCTGGAGGGCTGCCGCTCATCCCGTGTCCTCGTGTGCGATGGGGGGTCTTGTCCCTTCCAGGGGGCGAGACGCAATGGTGCGGCGCGCACGACAGCGCCACGAGGGAGCCGGGTATGTCGACCGAAACCGCTTCGACGCGCGCGCTGGCGGACGCGGTCAACCGGTCGAGCGCCGTCGACGAAGGGGGCACGGCCCCGTTCGTGCCGCAGCCCCAGACGGTTGAAGAGACCGGCCTCGACTTTTCAATGATCCTGGACCTGGTGGTGAAGGCGATCTACTTCGCGGGGCGTCCGGCTGCGCGCCAGATTGCGGCCCAGATCGCGCTGCCGTTCTCGGTGGTCGACGAAATCCTGGCGTTCATGAAACGAGAGCAGCTGACCGAGGTCGTGGGCAGCAGCGGGATGGGCGAGCAGCTGTACCAGTATTCCCTATCGGCGAAAGGCATGGAGAAGGCGGAAGAGGCGCTGGCGCGGAACCACTACATCGGACCGGCCCCCGTGCCGTTTGATCTGTACCTGGAAGTGCTGAAGGCGCAGTCGATCAGGAACATCCGCCTGACGCCGCGGACGGTGGATCAGGCAATGTCCCACTTGGTGCTCGACGATTCCGTCATCGAGGCGTTGGGGCCGGCGGTGAACTCGGGCCGGTCGATGCTGATCTACGGTGGATCCGGTAACGGGAAGTCGACGATCACGGGGGCAATCGGGCGGATGCTTCCGGGAGAAGTGCTGATCCCGTACGCGATCGACATCAACGGGATCATCATCAAGGTGTTTGACCCGCGCGTGCACAACGAGATCCCGGTGGAGAAGCCGGGCGACCGCCGCGGGGAGCCGAACGGGAACGGCGCGGAGCGGCGGCGGGACCGCCGGTGGGTGATCTCGCGCAGGCCGATGATCACGGCCGGCGGCGAGCTGACACTGGCGGAACTGGAGCTGAA
>JACRBR010000296.1 GCA_016213125.1 Chloroflexota bacterium
GCAGGGGGCGGCGTCAAAGGGTGTCGTTTCGGTCGTCAGGCGTCGGTCGCCGGGCGGGGGGCGTGACGGAGCCGCGGGCGGGTGTTCGTTGCGATCGGAGTTGGCATAGGTTGGCATAGATTCAATTGCTCGGCACTTTCGACAACTGGGACCGGCCTGGCGGGCATGGTGCGGGCCGGTCTCCTTTCTGGTGCGGGTCTTCGCGCCGAGGGCGCAGTTCTGCGGGACGAGCGTAGGGGAGGCGGGGTGGGATCTCCAAGCGCGCCAGATCACTTTTGGCGAAAAAGTCTGGTGGTCAGTGGTCGCTGGTCGCTGGGGGTGGAACCACGAAGGGACACGAAGGGGCACGAAGGGGTTGGGGGGATGCGGGAAACCCGACTTCCAGTGCGAGGGAACTGATCACCCCGGAGAACCGTATGGGCGGTCGTGCGTTCGTACAGTTCCCTGCTTTTCTAAGAACAGATAGGCAGTAGCGAGCGAAGGCGATTGGGCTACTAGACCATTAGCAGAGGGCGGAGCATGATACACAGCGTCAACCTGACCCCGCTAGGCAAGGATTGTGAGGGCAATGATGCGCCTGCACTTCTGGCGGCGGCCATTCGCCATCGAGGCAACCCACGTGAGCCAATCGCGATCGCTTGGGCCACGCCGTCTTCTATTGTTCGCGGCGATCGTTCCGGTTGCCCTAGGCCTGTTTCATGGCAGCGCGGCGGCTCTGTCTTGTGACGTTGGCGCTTCTGTCTACTATCCCTTTGATGACGGGGCGGGAGCAATCGCGGACAACGCGTGTGTTCCGGGATCCGATTCCAGCGATGGCGCGATCAGTGGATCATTCGCGTGGACCATCGGTGCGCAGGGCGGGGGATTGCACCTCGATTCCAGCGGGCAGATGCTCGCGATCAATGTGCCTCACAGCTCCAACTTGACCGTCGAGTTCTGGGTCAACCGGGATCCAAGCACAACGAACAACGTGATTATCGAGAAAGCGAACTCTTTTCCAGGAGTGGCCGAGTGGTCCCTTGGCCTGAGCAGCGCGCAGCCGCAGGCACACCTCTACGATTCCTCGGGAGCCGAATACATCCTCACGAGTTCATTGGCGATTCCTGCGTCCTCCTGGCATCACGTGGCCCTGACCTACGACGGGACCTTCGTCAAACTCTGGGTGGACTGCGTGTCCGTGTCAGCAACGATTAATTCGAACGGAGTGCGTGTCGGCGGAAACACGATTCGTGTCGGAGCTGGCATCGCAGCCGGAGTCGATGACCTCCGAATTTCCACGCTAGACCGCTCCTCTGAGCTACCCTCGGTGTGCGCGCCTACTCCAATCAGTGCCTTCGGGGATGGAAGCGACGGCAACCAGGTGTTCTCCACCAGTGTGACCTTTCCAGTCGTCGATGCTCCCGCCTCAGGAACAGCAGGCAACCGCACTCTGAACGCCAGCAACCCCGCGTTTTTAGGTCTCGTCGGCAAGCTAATCCTCATCCACCAGAGCCGAGGACTAGGAGCGGGTTTGTGGGAGATAAACAAGATCGAGGCATACTCCGGCGGAGTCATCACGACCGTGAACTTGCTCAGGCACACCTACGCGACGGACACTATTTCGAGAGCTCAAGTTCTGGTGATCCCGCAGTACAAGGAAGCCTCGATCAGTAGCGGCGTGGTTCTCAGCGCCAGGCCATGGAACGGTAGCGTCGGCGGGATCTTGGCCCTCTTGGCCGACAAGGAAGTTGACATTTCTGGAACACTTTCAGCGCGAGGCCAGGACTCGTCGGATTCGATAGGCGGCACCGGCGCCACGGGCGGTGGTGGCTTCAACGGTGGCAATAACTCTATCGAAACACAGTCCGCTCAAGCCGAAGGCACTGGCGGGCCGGGAGGCGCCGCTACGCAGGCCTCAAATGGGAATGGGGCGGGCGGCGGCGCATACTGCGGTTGCGCTGAACAGATTGCCTCAGGTTCTGGAGGCGGGAACGCGACAGCCGGCTCACAAGGCTATGCATTTCAACCCAGCTTTGCGTCAGCGCCTGGAGCCCCCGCCGGAAGCGAAGACTTGGCGAGCATGGTTCATGGAGGTGGCGGGGGCGGCGGCTCAGGCATCAACGGCAAGATGAGCTATGGGGGCGGGACAGGTGCGGGGATTATAGTGCTGGCCGCGCCGGTAATCACAATTACCGGTGGAGCGCATGCCGATGGAGGTAGCAACGGAGGTACACCAACTGTCTGTCCGAATGATCGATGGGCCCTAGGAGGAGGCGGGGCCGGCGGTTCGATCCTCATCCGGGGCGCAACCGTTAATGTTGGGTCGAACATCGTTACCGCAAGTGGAGGTGTCGGTGCCGGCCGGTGCGGGGACGCAGGCTCCGCTGATGGCGCTCCGGGACGAATAAAGATTGAACACTGCGGCACCTTCACGGGTACGACCACTCCCGCTGCCACGGCGACTGCGCTGGATACTGGTGATACAGATCTCGATGGCTACTCCGAGTGTCCGGCTACTCTTCACCTTGGCCCATCGAACACGGACGCTTCCAAGGACAATTGCCCCCTGCTTGATAACGTCACCCAACTGAACACGGACGGGAACTTCAACGACAACTCACCGCCACTCACGCCAGCTGAGAGCAAGGACGACAAGACGTGGCCGAACTCTGACGCTGCGGGCGACGCGTGCGATCCCGACGATGACAACGACGGCCTCACGGATGCGGAGGAGCTGTCGGGTTCTGCATGCGGCGGCATCGTGACCGATCCTTTGGATCCGGACAGCGACAGCGACAATAACGACGATGGCGTCAATGACGATGACCGCGTTCTCGACGGGGCCGAGTGCATCCTGGGCACGAACCCGATGGACTTCACCAGCAAGCCGACGGCGGCGCAGTGCGGGGCTACGACGGATGCGGACGGGGACCGGCTGAGCGCGCGGGCGGAGTTCTGTGGGTACAACACGAGCGACGCCAGCACGGACACGGACGGCGACCTGGCGCTTGACGGGTCGTATGACGGGTGCGAGGCGGCGTCGCTGAACGGGGACCGGAAGGTGAACTCGGGCGATCAGCTGCTGATGGTGTTCGAGATCCTGCGGGTGGCGTCGCCGTCGTTGCGGCTGGTGAGCTATGACATCAACAGGGACGGGGCGGTGAACTCCGGCGATCAGCTGCTGCAGGCGCTGTTCATCGCGACGGCGGGGCAGTGCCCGTGAGGTAGTGGTTAGTCGTTAGTTGTTAGTCGTTAGGGGCGCGGGTTGGAGTGTGCTGCTGGCGGCGGCTTATATGCGGGGACGGCGGTCGTTGTGACATTGGGCGGAGCTGAAGCTCCGCGGCTACGGCGTGGCGACTTACGGATCAGGTCTGTCGGTGATTGTTGGGTCTGCGGGCACGCCGCAGCGTGCCCCTACAACTGCGGCTTGCGGGAGAAAACGCGAGAGGCCGGTCACAACCGTGGACCGGCCTCTTGCGTCTCTTCGCACAGCCCTACCTGGCGATGAGTCCGTAGCGGGGTTCGAGGGGCATGAGGCGCGACGGCTCGACGTGGTCGAAGCCGGAGGCGCGGAGTGACGCCACGAGGTCGTCGACGGCAGGGAGCGCGGCGCAGCCGGCGGTGCAACGGAGGGCGATATCGAAGTCGATGGCGGCGGGCGTTTGGCCGCGCATGAACGACGAGAGCACGTAGCGGCCGCCGGGCCGGAGGCGCGCACGCAGTCCTTCGAAGAGCGCGGTGCGCTCGGACTCCTGGAAGTAGTAGATGTTCTGGTGCATGGTGATGAGATCGAAGTCGCCGGCGACCTCGGGCGGGGGGTGGCGGATGTCGCCCGCGGCGACGGTGAAGCGATCGCCTATGCCCCACTGCGCGAGGTTGATGCGCGCCTGCTCGGCGACGGCGGGCTGTATGTCGACGGCGATGCCGGTGACGGCGGGGTTGGCGGCGGCGGCCTCGCGCAGGTAGATGCCGGAGCCGCAGCCGATCTCGAGCAGGCGGATGGGGCCGCGGTCGCGCATGAGGGTGCGGACGAAGCGGGCGAGAAACGGCTCGAGGACACGCGAGGAGCGGGCGATGACGGTGGCGTGCTGGTCGAGGTAGTCGCCGGGCGGGGCGCCGCGCATGCGGGAGGCGAGATCGCGGTAGACGGAGGCGTGGTAGGTGGCGAGCTCGTCGATCATGGCGACGAGCTGGTCGCCGTCGTCGAGGGCGAGGGTGCGTGCGCGGCGGCCACGGAGGGTGTAGCGGCCGTCCTTGAGCGCCAGCTCCTTCACGGCGACGCCGAGGTCGAGGGCGCGGTCGAGGAGATCGGGGCGCGTGACGCCGAGCTCGGTGCGGAGCTGGTCGCGCGTGCGCGGGCTGCGCAGGGCCTTCAGGAGGCCGGCGTCGATGGAGAAGTAGAGGAACTGGATGCGGAAGTAGGTCTGTGCATCGCGCATGAGCAGCCACTGTGCGTAGCCGTGCGGGATACGCGGAACGGTGAGGTAGGGGCCGACGTCGATCGCCATTGCGATCACGCTACCGCAGGGGTGATGGGCACAATAGGACGCTCGGCGGGGAAGAGACGGTCCGAACGGCCCTGCTTTGTTCGGGACCGGGCTGCTAGTGTGCTGATTCTAATGCTTCGTTACCCTGGCCACTCGCCGGAAGGCATCGCAACAAGAAACTGTACGGGGTCGGTCCGGCTTCGCCGGACGCACAGCCGAGGGCGGCTATGCTCCGCGCTTCGCGGCGCACTAACTGACGGAAGTTCGGAATGTGCATCCGGAGGGGCTAAAGCCCCTCTAGTACTGGGTTTGGAACGGAGACTTTCAAGGCGATCACTGCACTGGCAACGCACGCGGCGGAACCTGGCAGACAAGAAACTGCACGGGGTCGGTCCGGCTTCGCCGGACGCACAGCCGAGGGCGGCTATGCTCCGCGCTTCGAGGCGCACTAACTGACGGAAGTTCGGGATCTGCATCCGGGAGGGGCTAAAGCCCCTCTAGTACTGGGTTTGGACACAGGAGGATGGAAGCGCCGTGCTGCATCGGGAGGGGCTAAAGCCCCTCTAGTACCGGGTTTGGAACGGAGACTTTCAAGGCAGTCATTGCACTGGCGGGCCTTTCATATCGAGCCTGCCGGGCGATAGGAGGAACCATGAGCAACGAAGCTGTCATCGAAGGGCTGAACATCTACCGGGCGGTCGAGGCGTGCGGTGAGCGCGTGATGCGCCACTGGGCAGCGACAACGCCCGAGGACGACATACGCGCGGGGTTCGCGGCGATCGCGGAGCGCGAGGGCAACCACGCGCGGCTGCTGGCCGAGCGCATCGTCGCGCTGGGGGCGGAGCCGGGGCCGAGCTGCGTGGACGAGGCGCTGGCGGGGTTCATCTCGCGTGCGGAGGCGACGACGGGATCGAAGGAGAGGCTGGCGGAGTTCGGGGCGCTGGTGAGCGGGCAGGGTGAGGCAGCGGCGGCGATGGCGAGCTGCGGCCAGGCGATCCGGACGGCCGTGGAGCAGGGCGACCCAGAGACGAAGGCGATGCTGGCGGCGATCTTCGTGGACGAGAGGCTGAGCATCGAGTGGTGCGCGGCCCAATCGAAGGCGCCGGCCGCAGTGTAGGCTTCCCGCATGCCGCGAGCGTCACGATTCGTCCACGCCTCTGAGTCGCCGGGACGGGAGCTTTCATGAAACGCGCCACGGTGGGTCTGGGAGTGTTCGTGCTCGCGGCCATCATGCTGGCGTTCGCGGCTGCCGGGTGCAGTGACAGCGAGAGCGATACGCCAGCACCGAGCGCGATACCACCGACGGCACCTGCGACTGTCACCGACGCCCAGGATGCAACGGCGGCCCCAGAGGCGACGCCGGTCGCGGACGACAGCAACACCATCGATCCCTGCTCGCTGATCACGCAGAGCGAGGCGGAGTCGGCGTTTGGATCGCCGGCGCTGGCACCCGAGCCGAAGGGTGCGGTCTGCCGCTACGACACGGCGGAGCAGACGAAGTTCTTCGACCTGAGCGCCCGGGCCGGCGGCAGCAGCGACTTCGAGAGCCTGAAGAACCTTTGCAGCAGCGATACGCAGCCCGTCGCGGGCCTGGGCGACAGCTCGTGCTCGGCCAATAACACCATCGTGGTCCTGGCGAAGGGTGTCCTCATCTCGATCATCGCCGGAGGCGTCTTCAACCAGGACGATCTGAGGGCGCTGGCCGAGCTCGCCGTGAGCCGCCTCCCGTAACGAGCGGGCGCCATGGCGCCCGGTATCCTTGGCCGTGGCGCACCTGCTGGTCGATGCCATGAACGTGATCGGCTCGCGTCCCACCGGCTGGTGGCGGGATCGCGACGGCGCCGTGCGCGCGCTGGTGGCGAAGCTCCAGTTGCTCGTGCGGGCTGAGCACGATGAGGTGAGCCTGTTCGTCGACGGGTGGCCGGTGGCGGATCTGCCGGAGGGCGTGCATGGCGGTGTCGAAGTGCTGTACGCATCGCGCCGCGGGGCGAACGCCGCCGACGATCGCATCGTGGAGTTCGTGGGCGCGCACGACGACCCGGGATCGCTTGATGTGATCACGTCGGACCGCGAGCTTTCGAACCGGGTGCGAGCGCTGGGTGCTCGCGTGCGGGGCGTGACAGCGCTTCTCGAGCGGCTCGATGCGCTGGAAGGGCCGCCGGGCTAGCGGGGTGCAAGAACGTCATGCGCACGACTGCGGCATCGACAGAGCTTTCTTCGCGAACCTGAACACGCGGGCTGAAGGCCCGCGCTGCGGGGACCGCGGGCCCGTTCAGCACGCTGCTAGCGGCTGTATTGCCAGGGATCCCATTCGGGGGCGGAGCTGAGTTTCGAGGGGTCGCCGAAGACGCGGCCCTGGTCGACCTCGCGCGTGAGATCGCGGCCGAGCACGGCGCCGGCCGTGGCGACGCCGCCCCGCATGGCGCCGACGATGCCGTGGCCGGACATGGTGCTGGCGCCGGTGAGGAACAGCCCGGGGATCTCGGTCGCGGGCGCGGGACGGCCGGGGCCGAACTGGTCTATGGCGGTCTCGATGCCGTAGGAAGTGCCGCCGGTGGAGAGGGTGTAACGCTCCTGCGTCACCGGGGTCGCCGCCTCCTTCCACACGATGTGATCGCGCAGCCCAGGTATGACGTGTTCCGCGCCGGCGATCATCAGCTCGGTCAGGGCCTCCTTGTTCGAGCGATAGTCGCCGTCGCGGTGGTACTTCTCGCCGGCGGCCGGGCCCTCATGCACGCGCCAAAAGGCGTACTCCGCCGGGACCCAGGTCATGATCTCGATGCTCGAGCAGCCGGCGGGGGCGACATGGGGGTTATGGGGGTCTTTGACGGAGGCGGTTGTAATGAGCAGGGGGAAGTGTTCGGGCATGCGGCCCTCGTAGCATGCCTGGTACATGCCCTCGATGTCGTAGGAGTCGCAGTACCAGTAGTTGGTGTTCGGCATGCGGTCGCGAAGGTCGATGTCCAACCCCAGGTAGACGCAGAAGATGGGCAGCGACATCCGGTATGCGTCGGTGCGGCCCGCGGTCGCGGGCGACAGGAGTTCGCGGCCGACCAGGTCCAGGAGCGTCCGCTTCAGGTCGGCGTTGGAGATGACGACCGGCGCGCGCAGCTCCTCGCCGGACTTCAAGCGCACGCCCGCCGCACTGCCGTCCTCGATGAGGATGCGCTCGACGCGCGTGCGGGTGCGGATTTCGCCGCCGTTGGCGCGCAGCACCTCGATGAGGCGGGCCGGCAGCACCTGGCCGCCGCCCTTCGGGTAGTAGGCGCCCTTCAGGTAGTGGCCGAGCAGGCCGGCGTGCACGACCACGGGCGTGCGGGACGGCGCGACGGCGTAGGCGCCCGACTCGGCGAGCAGTATCGCGCGTGCTTTCTGGCCGAGGCCGCAGTCGTCGAAGAGCTCGGAGAGGGGGCGGGCGGCCCAGCGCACCAGGTTCGGGGCATCGCGGACGATCTGCGCAGGGTCGGCGGCCGGGCCGGCTTCCTGCAGCTTCTTCATCTCGGCGAGGAGTCCCTCGAAGACGTCGAGGCAGCGGTGCAGGCCGGTCTCGTCGTCCGGAAACGCCGCGACGAGGCGCTCGCGGTAGCGGTCCCATCCCTTCGTCACGCGAAAGGTGATCCCGGGGAACAGGATCGTGTCGAAGCCGTCGGGGTCCAGTTCGAGGAACTCAATCTTGTTTTCGAGGCCGATGCCGCGGAGCACGTTGGGGATGGCGCCGCCGGGCGCGCAGTCGCCGATGTAGTGGACGCCGACGTCGAACTCAAATGCGCGCTTCCGCCGGAAGACGTGGGCGTTGCCGCCGGCCACCCAGTGCTGCTCGAGCACGAGGACGCGCTGGCCGTTCGTCGCGAGGTACGCGGCTGTGGTCAGGCCGCCGAGCCCGGCGCCGATGACGATCGCGTCCCACTCGGCCGATTTCATCGTCGCTCCTTCACGCACCGCCGCGTGTCCCATGCGCGCCGCGGTGGGGCGAACGTACGGGGCGCCGAAAAGGTGGCGCAAGAGGCGAATGGCGCGTTTCGGCCGCTACTTGATACCCGTGTGGAGGGCGACGGAGCCGAATCCAAGGCGGCGGAACGACACGTCGCGCAGGCCGGCGTCGCGGAGGATGCGGGCGAGGCCGTCGGCGTCGGGATGGCCGGTGAGCGAGTTCGACAGGTAACGATAGGCGGCGCGGTCGCCGCTCAGGAAACCCGCGACGTGGGCCCTCTCGTGGATGAAGTACGTGCCGATCTCGGGATTGCAGAACGAGCCGGGCGCGAGCATGCGGCTCGGGCTCAGGTAGAGCTGGCTGTAGCCGGCGGCCGCGCACCAGTGGGC
>JACRBR010000294.1 GCA_016213125.1 Chloroflexota bacterium
GTCTACGCCATCGGCACCATGTTCGCCGGCGGCGAGGCGTACACCCTCCCCCTCCTCGATGAGAACCGCTTCCTCCCCGACCTCGAAGCCGTCCCGCACGATGTCGCATCGCGCGCGAAGGTGCTCTGGCTCAATTACCCCAACAACCCCACGGGCGCCGTCGCCGACATCGATTTCTTCGAGCGCGCCATCAGCTTCGCGAAGAAGCACGACATCGCCATCTGCCACGATGGCCCCTACAGCGAGGTCGCCTACGACGAGTACGTGCCTGTCAGCTTTCTACAGGCGAAGGGCGCGATGCACGTCGGCATCGAGTTCCACTCGCTCTCGAAGAGCTACAACATGACCGGCTGGCGCATCGGCATGGCCGTCGGCAACCCGAAGATCATCGACGCCCTGATGCGGGTGAAGTCGAACATCGACTCCGGCCAGTCGCAGGCGATCCAGCAGATGGCGATCGCGGCCCTCAACGGCCCGCAGGACTGCATCGACGAGCACAACGCCATCTACCAGCGGCGCCGCGACAAGGTCGTCGAGGCGCTCCGCAAGCAGGGCATCCAGGTGACGCCGCCGAAGGCCAGCCACTACGTTTGGGCAAAGGTCCCCGCCGGCATGACCTCCGCGCAGTTCGCCGAGCGTCTGCTCGACGAGGCCGCCGTCATCGTCACCCCCGGCAACGGCTACGGCGAGCACGGTGAAGGCTACGTCCGCCTCTCCCTCACCCTCCCCGACGACCGCGTCGACGAAGGCCTCCGCCGCATCGCCTCCGTCCCCGCCCTGGCCTAGCATCGACATGCGCCAACCGATGTGGCACAGCCGTCCCCCGGCCGTGCATTGCGCCAAATCCAGAAAAGAGGCCGCATCTCCGCGAGCTGGCCACTATTAGGAGCCAGAAAGCCTCAGCGTCCTCCGCGACTCTGCGGTGACTTTGGAATACCCGCAAAGCAAGAGGCCGCATCTTGATCGACGCGGCCTCTCTTACGATCCCTAAAGAACCTCTGCGCCCTCTGTGCCTCCGCGGTGAACTACACCCCGCGCCGCGCCATCTGCCGAAGCCGCGAGATCCGCTCCTCGATCGGCGGGTGCGTGCTGAACAGGTTGCTGAAGTTCTGACTGCGTACGCCCGCCAGGGGGTTCACGATGTACATGTGCGCCGTCGATGGGTTCACCTGCATCGGCCGCATCATCGCGCCCTGGTGTAGCTTCGCCAGCGCGTCCGCAAGCGCATCGGGGTCGTGCGTCGTCCGGGCGCCCGTCTTGTCCGCCTCATATTCCCGCGTCCGCGAGATCGACATCTGCACGATGGCGGCGGCAATCGGCATCAGGATGATGGCCAGCAGCGCCAGCATGCCGTTCTCGTTGTTCCGCCGCCCGAACATCATGCCCCACATCATGCTCGTCGTGATCCACGAGATGGCTCCGGCAAGCACCGCCGCGATCGACCCGATCAGGATGTCGCGATTACCGACATGCCCCAGCTCGTGAGCCATCACGCCCTTCAGCTCGCGGTCGTCCAGCAGGTCCATGATGCCGGTCGTCGCCGCCACGACGGCATGCTTCGGGTTGCGGCCCGTCGCGAACGCGTTCGGCGAGGGGTTCTGGATCAGGTACACGTTCGGTTTCACCGGCAGTTTCGTCATCGACAGAACTTCGTCGACCACACGGTGCAGGCGCGGCGCCTCTTCAGGCGTCACTTCGTGCGCGCCCGCCATCCGCAGCGCCAGCTTGTCGCTGAACCAGTACGCCGCGAAGTTGAATACGCCCGCCAGCACGACGAAGAAGATGAGTCCCGTAAGGCCACCCAGGAACAGGTATCCCAGTGCCCCCAGCAGGCCCGTCATCACACCCATCAGAAGCAGGGTCTTAGCAGTCGCTCCCATCTCGGTTTCTGTACCTCTTTCCTCTTCAGCCGGTGAATCATCCGGCTGCTTCCATCATATCATTCGCCCGCCAGCCCACTCCCCGATCAGTTTCCAACCCGTTACGCCCGTCGTTTCGCGCTTCCCGTCTCCCGATTCCATCCTCCCTCTTCCGACGTCCCTCTTCCCATCTCCGTCGCACTCCCCACCTCCGCCACTCACCTCCAACCGCCCGTGCTACCATCCCCGTGCGGTTCTGGGCGGAAAGGAGCGCCTATGCAGGGAGCCCTCACAGGAGAAGTTGGCCTCTTTATTGATCTTGAAAACATCAGATACAGCTATCTCAACGTCTATCACATCGAACCAGACATCGCATCGTTCATTGAAAAAGCCCGCAAACACGGGAGAGTCTCAGTAGCCCTAGCCTACGCCGACTTCAGCGAGCATCCGCAGTGGGTGCGCCGCGCCCTCGACGTCGCTGGCATCGCCGCGCGCGACATCCCCGTGCGCCGCTTCGTCCGCGAGGGACAGGATCGCCTTAAGTCCAGCGCCGATCTCCACATGCTCATGGACATCATGGAGACCGCTCTCGACCGTCCACAGGTCTCCACCTACATCCTCATGACCGGCGACTCCGACTACATCCGCGTCGTCACCTGGATCAAGAACCGCTTCGAGAAGCGCGTCATCCTCTCCGGCGTCCCCGGCACCATATCCGTCGATCTCGTCGCCGCTGCCGGCGAGGCCGATCACCTCGAGGCCGGCGAGGGCACACCGACGGACGCCCTCATGTCCTCCGTCGAGGCCATCACGCTCATGATGAAGCGCACGACGCCTCCCACCGGCTTCTGGACCATCAAGCTCATCGACCAGTGGGCCCGCGACAACCGCAACGGCGTTCCCGGCTCCGACCCCGACAAGTCGAACGCCATCTCCTACATGCTCCGCAACGGCCTCATGCGCCGCTACAAGACCGTCACCGACGTCCGCGAGGTCACCATCAGCGAGCTCGACGAGACCAACCCCGCGGTCCGCGACCTCATCATCGCCGTCGGCCTCGACCTCAACCCCACCCCGGTTCGCTGCCCCGCCTGCAACGAATGCTGCACCGTCGAAGCGTCGGTGTGCTCCTGCTGCGGCGAGACCATCACCATCTCCTGGACCGACGGCCCATCCGAGGCGTGAAGCCCTGCGCCGGCATCATCGCGACATCCTCGCCGAATCCGACGCTGTCCTGGCGCCTCCGCTCGTAAAGCCTCCGTTCCCCAGCTACTGAGAGACGCCGCCGGTGCCGATCCTCACTCGGTCTATCTTCGAGGAGGACGCAACCATGGATCTCAAGACGATCGAGCAGGAGCTGGGCGAGCCTGTGACCGAGTCGTTCCCGGCCATGTCGAAGGGCTACGGCAAGAAAATCACCGCGCGGTCGAGCGGCCTCGCCATAGGCGGGCTGGTCGGATTCGCCGCGGCGAAGGTCATCGAGAAGAAGCTGTCGAAGGACACCGACGGCGAGCACGCCCCCGCGGGCATCGAGGGCGAGGTCTACGTCGCCCTCACACCGAACTGGCTGGCCATCTGCGAGCACAAACGCGGCGTCCTCAAGTCCTCGGTCGGCGAGCTGCGCGCGAAGATCGAGCGCTCGCAGATCACCGCCTGCCGCATCGAGCCGAAGAAGTTCAGCTTCAGCCCCATCACCATCGAGACCACCGACGGCACGTCGTGCGAGCTGGAGGTGGCCATGGCCCACAAAGGCAAGGCCCAGAAGGTCGTGGAGGCGCTGGCCGCGCCGGGGCGGGCGGCGGCGTAGTGCGCCCAGAGTTTTCTCAGCGAAATAGCAGCCATTTGTCAGACGAAAGCGGAGCCGCGCTGCTACCATCTCTGCGTGACGCGCATAGGCTTCATCCTGCTTCTCTCACTGGCGCTGGCCGGATGCCGTAGGGGAACGGGCAGCGACGCCACACCGACGATAGCCGCCACGAGTGCGACGCCAGCGGCGCCCCCCGCTGCCGCGTCGAATGCAGGTCTTCCTTACAGCCTCGTGCCGCCCGGGTGGACGCTCGATGGTTGGGACATGAGCAGCGACGGTAAGTACGTCGTTATCGGTATCAGCGGCCGCAGCCACGGGCCACCTTGCCACAACACGTGGCGCCACGGTTGAGCTTCACGTCGATCTTCCAACGAAGAGAAGACCATGACTTTGCCGAGGCCGTAAGAGTCGGCATGCTGCTGGAATCAGCCTCGATCCTTAACGGAACGCTGGATCCTGACGATGATGGGCGTCGTGTGCTCCGGCTCGAGGTCGAGTCAGGCCGCGGCGTATTGATCGAGTTAGACGATCGTTCTGGCTTGGTGCGAGTGGCACGCACCGGGCCCGATGCGAGCACGCCCACCGAGGCATACCCGCGGAACCCGGAAGATTCGATTGATGTTGTGCCAAGTCGGTGGGGTACCCCGACCGGAGCGCCCTTCCTCGTTCTGCCTGCCGGGACCGTTCCGATTGGAGTGGAGGTGGAATCGGCGGTTTGGTCAGCGGATCATCGTTTCGTAGCCGTCTTGACGCGCCTCCCACACGGCACGCTGTCGATCTATGAGGTGGCAGATGGAGTTCCGCACGAGCTGTGGCGGGAAGCAAACATGGGACTGTCGATGGAATCAGACTTGTCCTTCAAGGACCTGAACGCGGACGGAAGCTTAGAGGTCGTGTACCGAGCACTGTCGGGCAACTTTTGGATGAGTGCGGCCGAACTGGCCGTCAGCGTGTGGCCTGATTCCACTGTTAGCGATCTGCCGTTTGTGCTGCCGATCGAAAGAAGCTCACCGGATCGTCCGGAAGACCTCGATGGCGATGGCGTGTATGAGTGGTGGGCTGCGGATGCTTCATGGGAGTCGCGAGCGTTCGCCCATGCATACTCGCCGATATCATGGTTCGTTCTGGCATGGAACGGCGAAGCATACGTCGACGCATCGTCGCGATTCGGTAGTAACATCGTGGGGCGCGGGGAAGCGTCTCAGGGCAGCTATCGCAGCCTCCCCCTCGCGGTCTTACTCAGGCGCTTTCTAGATCTCTGTAATGCCCAGCGATTTGACGAGGCGCACGCCGTGCTCGCCGAGATTCGCTCGATGGAAACATCAGATGACTCGATCGGGTCGAAGGAGTCCGTGCTCGCCGGCCTGACGAGCGATGCCGATCGTCCCTACTGCCACTAGCCCCGCAAGGAACGCCTACTCTGTAAGCCGCCGGTACAGCATCGGCAGGCGCTGCGGCAGTTGCTCGATGTCCGCCACCACCTCGTACCCCATGTCCTCGCACATCTGGCCGAGGTAGTCGTGGCCTTCTTTGTCCACCGTCAGCGCAAACGGCGTGATGCCCTTGCGCCGCGCCTCCAGCAGCGCCTGCTTGGTGTCGTGGATCGCGTACTCCTTCTCCGTGCGGTCGCGCCCGTACCCGTGGTCCTGGGGCCGCCCGTCCGAGACGAGGATCATGATCTTCACCTTCGCGTCGTACACGTCCAGCTTGTGCACCGCGTGGCGGATCGCGGGCCCCATGCGCGTCGACCGGATCGGCGCGATCTTGTCGATGCGCTTCTTCACCTTGTCGCTGAAGTTCTCGTCCAGGTCCTTGATCACGTAGAACTCGACGTTGTCCCGCCCGTACCCGCTGAACCCGAAGATGCCGTACGCGTCGCCGATCGTTTCCAGCGCCTTGATGAAGAGCACCAGCCCCTCTTTCTCTAGGTCGATGATGCGCTTCGGCGGCGCCATCGCCTGCGAGGCGCGGCGCGCGGCTAGCCACTGGAAGTACTTCCGCGGATCGTCGTCGAAGTCGTCGTCGTCCGCGTACTTCTGCTTCCGCTTCTCGATCTCCTCGTCCGTCGACGCCGACATGTCCAGCAGGAACACCACCGCCACGTCGCGCTCGATCTTGTTCCGCCGCCAGTAGATCTTGTCGGTGTACGAGTGCCCCGCCTTGCGCTCGACGGCCCAGTCGATGACGGCGTCGAAGTCGAACTCCTCGCCGTCCAGCAGCCGCTTGATCTTCCGGTACAGCTCCGGCTTTAGCAGCTCGAACTGCCTGCGCGTCTCGTTCACCAGCTGCGCGTGCTCCCGCAGCGTGTCCTCGTAGTACTCGTCAGAGCCTTCTTCCAACGGCCGTTCGAGGATGCGGCACCAGCCGGGTTTGTAGTCCGCAGCCCGGAAGTCCCACTCGTCGTACAGGAAGGTCTTGATCTGCGGCGTCAGCTCCTGCTCCTCGGGCTCGTCGTCCCCGCCGCCCGGCTGCCCGTCGCGATCCTGCTGCTGCTGATCGCCGATCGGCGTCCCCGCCTCCTTCTCCAGGTTCGACAGGAACAGCCCGATCGTCGAGGCGAGGTCGCCCTCCGCCATCGCCCCGATCGTGATCTCGACGCTCTTCTCCAGCATCTCCGCCAGCTGCTCCTGCGTCAGCGGCGACAGCGTGCCGTCCTGCGAGACCTCGCCCTCCTTCAGCCGCAGCCGCATCAACAGCTGCACCAGCTCCGGCTTGAAGTCGCCGCGGAAGTCCACCTGGTCCGGGCTCTCGTACTCGACCTCCGGGCCGCCCATCTGCCCCGGCGCGTCGCCCTCCTTGCTCTCCCCGGGCGCGGACATCATCATCTGCAGCGTCTCTTCGTTGATCGTTTCCCAGTCGAACTCCGACGACTCGCCCGGCGGGATGTTCGGGATCTTCGCCGCGATCTCGAACAGGGTCAGCGTCGCTTCGGCCGTATCTTCGATCGTCGCGCCGAGCTCCTTAAGCCCGAACAGCGTGACGAGCGCCTGCCCCAGGATCCCCTGCAGCGCGTGCGGCCAGATCATCGTGTGCGCGCCGTCCAGCGATGCGCGGACCAGGTTCTCGACGAACGCCTGCCGCAGCGGCATGCCGTTCGGCAGCGCGCGCGTCTCCAGCTCGTTCTCCATCGTGCGCGACCACGCCTTGCGGATGCCCCCGTACTCTCGCCGCACCAGTGTGTCGATGCGCGTGTCCTCCGCGATTGCGAACAGATCCGACGCGAGCTGCCGGTCGTCGAACAGGTCGAAGAACCGCTCCATCTCCGTCAAATAGCCCTTCTCGCGCGCCTGCTGCGCACCCGACGTGATGCGCTCGCGCTCGAGGTCGTGGCGGCGGACCGGGAGCAGCCCGGCCTCGCGCGACCAGCGGAAGAAGAAGCTGCCGAACTCCAGGTGCGCGGCCTGGTGCGTCGCGAACACTTTGTACACCGAGAAGTTCAGATCGCGCTCGACGTACTCCTCCACGAACTCCGGCAGGTACACCGTCGTGCCCTCCGTGCTCGGCCGGTTCTCGCTCACCCAGCCGATGCCCTTCTCGGCCAGGTACGACACGGGGTGGATGCTGACGTTCGTGCCGGTGAGCGCCTTGCAGTACAGCCGCAGCACCTCGCCCACGCGGGAGAGGTCGACGCGCGACGAGAGCTGCTGCAGCACCTCCTCGCCCTTCCCGGACTCCAGCCGGAAGAACGCCTCGCCCCCCTCGACGCTGCGCTCCAGGATCTTCTGCCCCGCCGAGTGCCAGCTCTGCAGCTCCCTGATCCGGATGCGCTTCAGCACCTCCGGCGACGACTTCAGGAACTCCATCGCCGCTGTCGGCGAGGCCATCGCGAGCTCCTCCGCCATCGACAGCAGATCGTGGTGCGAGTCCTTCGGCACCGTCGCCAGCGACATCGCGCCCTCGGAGAACAGCGCGTACGCGTGCCGGCCGCTGCGGCGCGCGACGTTCGCCGCCAGCTGCAGGAAGCGGCTGCGCGCCGTCGGGTCGACGGGCGCCAGCAGGTTCGGCGATCGCTCAAAGCAGATGCGCACGTCGGCCCACGAGGCTTCGCCCACCGCCGTCGCCAGCGTCAGGAACGGCGCCCGGTCGCGCTTCTCGAGCGCCGTGAACAGCCCCGGCGATGCGTCGAGGCACGCCCCCGCCAGCTCGTACGAGCGCTCCGCCACCTGCTCGATCAGCGCCACCAGCCGCGCCATCTCGCCGAGCGTCAGCGTCGCCAGCAGCCCCGCGCTTGCGCCGAAGTAGCCCGACGCCAGCGAGATCGACTTCCAGTGCCCCTTGTACAGCAGCTGCCCCAGCGACGCCCACTCGACGAGCTGGTCCTCGCCCAGGAAGGGAACCGCCTTCGGGCTCGCCTTCAGGTACGCCGCCGCCACCACGGACGAGTACTCCGCCAGGTCGCGACTGGCGTGCGCCCACTTCCGGAACGTTGCCGAAGGGAGGGCCCGCATGACCTCGGCGGAGACGCGGTAGTACTCCGCCGCGGCCTCCCACGACCGAAGCGAGTGCCCGGCCAGCTCCACACCCTCCTCCGCCCACGTGCGGAAGTCCTGCTCCGAGAGCACCGGCATGACGTCGTCCGCAGCCCGCCGGTACTCCGCCGCCAGCGACGGCGCA
>JACRBR010000295.1 GCA_016213125.1 Chloroflexota bacterium
AGCCGCCGCGATCGCTTCGGCGGTCTCGTCGCACCTCAGCACGTCGAACGTGCCCGCCTTCAGCCCGGGAAACGCTCCGTGCAGGTGAATCCAGCGCCCATCGCCGCACTCGTACAGAGCCACGGCCGGATTGCCCTCCGCCGTCCGTGGCGTAGCCTGCCCTTCGAGCCGCTGCAGCAGGAAGCTCACCAGCGACGCTGCCGCTGCGCGCACATCTACGCCGATCTGCTGGGAGCGGCCGGTGCGACGGCGCCACAGTTCGGCAGCGGCCGTCCCGCACAGTGCGAGCGCCGCCGCTGAAGCTTCGCCGACAGGGAATCTGGAACCGAGCACCGGGTCAGCGCCCGTCACCGCCACCGAATGGCCGGGTATCAGCGTCAGGCGTGCGGCGGCCAGTACATGGTCGAGGCGGTCAGCGTCCAAGCGTCAGCTCCGTGGACGCAAGCGTAGCGCACGCCGCAGCATGGCGTTGCGCAGCGTGGTCCACGCCGACTCCAGCCGCTCCGTCTCGTCCTCCGACAGGTCCTTGTGCCCGAAGCGGGCGGTCTCGTACTTCGCGGCGACGTACCCGGCGGCGTCAGCTCCGGCGACATCGCGGCGGAGACGCGCCGCGTACTCGCGTGGCGTCTCGTGAGGCTGCGGCCGCGCGTTCCCCAGCGCCGCCAGCCGGATGGCCTTCTCCCAGAGTCGTTCTGGGCGCGAAAGACCGCCCAGGCCGTACTCCCACGCGAACGTCGCGGTGGCAGCCAGCACGATGATGGCCACGGCGACAGCGAAGAGCGCGATGAACAGCGGAAGGCTGTTGTCTGCGCCGCTTCCTCCAGCCTCGCCGAATGGCACGACTGGCGCCGGGCTATCGAGTCCGCCCAGATCCAGCCCGTCGCCCAGGCCGCGCTCGCTGGTGCTTCCTGCAGGTGTCGGTTGAGCGACAGGCGCGTCGCTGCGCCGTGGGATCGTCGGCTGAGATGGCGAAGGGCTGAACTCCACCCACCCGATGCCGGGGAAGTACACCTCGGGCCATGCGAAGGCGTTTCGCTGCGTGAGGCGGTACGTGTTACCGTCGCCCTTCGCCAGCGGGTCGATGACGTATCCCGTCGCCACGCGAGATGGGACGCCCAGCGTGCGTAGCATGACGGCCATCGCCGAGGCGTGGTAGTCGAAGTAACCGCGCTGGACATCGAACAGGAAGAAGTCGACCGTGTCTCGGCCGGGCGGCGTCGTCGGGACGTTGAAGTCCGTCGGGAACGTGCGCAGGTAGTTCTGAACCAGCACCGCCTGCTCGTACGGCGTCTCCGCGCCCGTCGTGACTTCGCGCGCCTTCACCGCCACGCGCTCCGGCATATCCTCCGGCACCTGCAGGTAGCGTTCGAGCACCCACAGCGGATAGTGTGTCCCCGACGCGTTGAGCAGCTCGATGCTGGGGATCGCGGCGCTGCCCGTCACCGTGTACGTGTCGTCGTTGCCGAGACTCTGCGCCGGCTCCAGGCTGCTTACGTCGGGCAGATCCTGCCCGATGCGCGCCTCCGCGGGCACGCTCGCTTCGAGTGGTTGGCCGACGCTGAACAGATGATCGTCGTTGTCCCCCTTAATCGTGATGTTGATCGTGACGTCCTGCCGGGTGCCGGGCAGCGGCCGGCCGTTCGGGCTGACGACCTCGTCGGCGATCGTCTGATCGCCCGCCGGAAGCGGGACGCCGTTCACGTTCACCTTCCAGCCGTTGCTGGTGTACTCGTCGAACGACTGCTCGCGCAGGAACTGGGCCATCTCTGGCGTGAGCTCCACGTCGATCTGAACCGCGTCCTTCCCGTTGAGCGTGATCTTTCCCTGGAACGGCAGGGCGTCCTTGATGTTGTGGACGTTGATCGGCTTCTTTGCGTTCACGCCGACGAACACCCGCGCGTACGGCGTCAGGCGGCTCGTCAGGGGCGCCGTGAAGTCGTCCCACCGCTCCTTGGCCGTATCCGAGCGGTGAGCCAGCGGCATAAGCCATACGCCGACCAGCAGTGCTACCGTTGCCCAGAAGGTCAGGTGCAGCACCGACAGGCTCATGAACTCCGGGTAGGCGATGCGCTCGGCGTTCCAGGCCCGTTGCTTCTGCTCGACGTTCATGCGCATCACGAGCAGCACCGCTCCGAAGCAGTACAGGACGAACGCGTAGCTGAACTGTCCGGGGATGAAGCTGATGTTCCACATCAGCGCCAGCCCGCTCGGGATCAGTCCCAGCCAGGGGTTCTTCCACCGGAAGATCGCCCACGACGACGCGTATGCGCCGACCCACGTGAGCACGAGCATCACCACAACGACCGGCAGCCCGTCGTTGCTGATGCCGCCCTGCGTCGCGGCCGACCACCAGGCATGCATGCGGTCCAGCAGTTGGTCCGTCCTGGCGGCGGGCGTGCCGCCGGGCAGGATCGCCAGCAGTTGCACAAACACCAGCACCGCCCCGCCGAGCAACCCGAGCGCGTGAAGCAGCACTGCGCTCCAGCGCAGCTTCGCCAGCCCATACCCTGCGAGCAGCCCCGCAAAGCCGATCGGATACAACGACGGCATGTCGTCGACCCAGTTCGCACCCTGGATCGAGGCGATGCACGCGAGAAACAGCAGCGTGGTGATGGCCAGCGTCAGCCACTCTTCCCACGGGATGAACGCAGACAGCCGGTCGTCCGCCGACCCCTCCTCGTGCCGCCGTTGAAAGATCTCGTCCCAGTTGGCTTCCCGCATCGTCCCCTACATCCCCGACTTCGTCGGCACGTCCTCTGCCGAGCCGCCCAGCGCGCTCTGCAGGTCGTCCGCGTGCTTCACCATGTAGGTGAACACGTCGCTCGCCGCTAGCGACGCGAACACGCCCAGAGAACTCTCCGGTCCACCGAACGTGCTCGGCTCCAGCACGATCGCAGCAACCTTCACGCCACGCCCGTGCAGCAGCCCCAGTGCCGCCACCCACCGCTCGTCCGTCGATGGGGTGATCACCACGACCGTCGTGTGCCGGCCGAAACGGCGTGCCTCGTTGGCGATGAGGTCATGCAGCGGCACGTCGCCCCAGGTGCGCGTCATGGCCAGCGATTCGAGGATCCGGGTGTACTGGTCGATCCCGCGCTCGGCCTCGATGACGTCGAAGTGCCTTCCGAAGGACAGGAAGCCCACGCTGCGGTTCGCGGTCAGGAAGTACCGAGCCACAGAGGCTGCGATCCGGACGCCGTACTCCTCCGTCGAATCGTCGCCGTCTCCCACATGCACGTCGCGGTCCAGGTCGAGGATGATCCAGATGTCGCTCGCCGGATCCAGCTCGAAGATCTTCACCATTAGCTCGCCGGTGCGGGCCGTGCTGGCCCAGTGGATGCGGTTGTAGCTGTCGCCGAACTCATACTGGCGCACGCCCGAGGCGTTCGGTGTCACGTAGTGCGTGCGGCGGCGGAAGCGGCCCTCGCCGGGGAGGTTCGCCGGCGGGACGTGGAAGTTCGGCAGCTCGGTGGCGCGCGGGTATACCAGGACATTCTGCGAGGAGCCGTAGCTGCGTTCGTGGTGGAACAGGCCGAACGGGTCGCCAGTCCGGACCATCAAGGGACCCACGGCGTATAGTCCGCGGCGCGTGATCATTGACTTCACCCGGAACGAGCGCGAACCCTTCGCCGGCACCGTGACCACGCGTCGCGCGTGGTGGCCCGGCATCTCGCTGGGGTCGTCGATCTCGAGCCAGACCTTCGCCAGCCACGAGTTGTTGCGGACAGTGATCCGCTCCTCGAATTCAGCACCTTCCTGGAGCCGGTCACCCGAACGGTCGGTAGTGACGTCGATGCCCTGCAGGTTCAGGCGCGACCACGCGTACGCCACGGGGATGCCCAGCAGCGCCACATACGAGAGCCGCCACGCGAGCCAGAAGCCCGTGGAGATGGCGCTGAACGCGCAGACGAAGAACAGGATCGCCACGCCCGTTAGCGTGCGATTCTCGATGAAGATGGTGCGGTACAGTCGCTTGAGACGCCGCATGGCGATCGCCTATCGGCTTTGCTGGCTCGTTGTTCGGGTGGCGTCCGTGGGTGCGGGGGCGCCGCCACGAGCGCGCGCACCGGGCACTGGCGTCCGTTCCAGCACCTGGTCGACGATCTCCTTGGCCGTGACATTCTTTACGCGTGAGGCAGGGCTCACGATGATGCGGTGCCCCAGCGTGGCATACGCCAGCTCCTTGACGTCGTCCGGCAGCACGAAATCGCGGCCGTCCAGCATCGCGCGCGCCTGGCACGTCCGGTACAGCGCCAGAGACCCGCGGGGGGAAGCCCCGAGGTACACCGAGGCATTCTTCCGTGTCGCGTCCACGATGGTGACGATGTACTGCTTGATCAGCGGATCGACGTAGATGTCCTTCACCGCCCGCTGCATCGAGAGCAGCTCGTTCGAGTCCGTCACGCGCTCGAGCGAATCGATCGGGTGCTGCCGCTGCTGGCCTTCCATGATCAGGACCTCGTCCGTCATCGACGGGTACCCCAGGTGGATGCGTAGCAGGAAGCGGTCGAGCTGCGCCTCCGGCAGCGGGAAGGTTCCCTCGTACTCGATGGGGTTCTGCGTAGCCAGCACCATGAACGGCTCCGGCATCGGGTGCGTGACGCCGTCCACGGTCACCTGGCGCTCTTCCATCGCCTCCAGCAGCGACGACTGCGTCTTTGGCGTCGCCCGGTTGATCTCGTCGGCCAGCACCACCTGTGCGACGATCGGACCGGGGCGGAACTCGAAGTCGCGCGTCTTCTGATTGAAGATCGAGACCCCGCTGACGTCGCTGGGCAGCAGGTCGGGTGTGAACTGGATGCGGCGGAAGTTGCACCCCGTCGAAACGGCGATGCTGCGGGCCAGGATCGTCTTGCCCACCCCCGGCACGTCCTCGATGAGCACGTGGCCCTGGCACAGGAGCGCGATCAGCGTCAGCCGGACCTCCGCCTCCTTCCCGATGATCACCTTCTCGACGTTGGCGATGATCCGCTCGGCGATGATCCTGGGGTCTTCCATGTATTCCTCCGGCCGGGGTCGGGGCAGGTGTACGTGAGGTATACGTCTCTGGGCGAGGGAAGGTTCCTCGATTATAGCAATGCGAGGACACCGGTTTTCGCGGGGTCATGTGACAAATCGCTGATGCTTGGCTGACGGCCGGATGGGCTGACGGCCGACCTGGCGACTAGCGCGACCCGGCGAAGTCAGCTTTGGATCGCCGCACCAACTCCGGGTCCAGCGCCAGTTCTACGCCCGTCATCGCCAGCGCCTTCGCGACCGAGATCATGTTCTCGTGTGCCGCATCGGTCGCCGCCACCGCCGTGAACTCCGGCGAGTGCGTGAACTTCGGGGCGCCCACCCCGAACGTCGGGTGGATCGACGGCACCACCTGGCTCACGTTGCCCATGTCGCTGCTGCCGCTCGTCAGGTCCTTCAGCTCGATGAAGGTGCGCCCCAGGTCCTCGGCGTTGCGCCGGTACGCCTCGACCATCGGCCGGTTGTTCTTCATCGGCGCGTACTCCGACTCCTGGTGCCAGTCCATCGTCACCGTGCAGCCTGTCGCCAGCGCTCCGGCCTCGAAGCACGCCTTCACGCGCCCCTTCAGCTCCTCCAGGTACCACGGCTTCAGCGCCCGCACGTAGAACGCGCCCTTCGCCCGCTCCGGCACGATGTTGGGCGCCTCGCCGCCGTACGTCACGATGCCGTGCAGCCGCGCGTCGCGCCGGATGTGCTGGCGCAGCTGCGCGATCGACTGGTAGGCCGTGACGAGCGCATCCAGTGCGTTGACTCCCTGTTCCGGAAACACGGACGCGTGCACGGCCTTCCCGCGGTACTCCACGTCGACGTGCGCCACGCCGAACATGGGCGACTCGGCGAGGTCTACCGGCCCCGGGTGGGCCATCAGCGCCACGTCGATGTCATCAAATGCGCCGTGCGTGATCATCGGGATCTTCCCGCCGTTTCCCTCCTCCGCGGGCGTCCCCAGGATCACGATGCGCGCGTCGGCCGGATCCAGCGCCTTCGTCAGCGCTGCAGCCGAGCCCACGCCCGTCGTCGCGATCAGATTATGGCCGCAGGCGTGGCCGATCTCCGGCAGCGCATCGTACTCCGCGCAGATGGCGATCGTGGTCGGGCCGTGGCCCCACTCGCCCCGGAACGCCGTCTCCATGCCGTACGCGTGCTCGTGAACCGCGAACCCCTGCGCTTTCACGAACGGCACTAGCTGCTCGTACGCGTAGCGCTCCTCCCATGCCAGCTCCGGGTGCGCGTGGATCTCCTTCGAGAGCCGCACCAGCTCCGGCGCGATCGCGTCGACCGCTGCCCTTGCCCGTTCCTTCGCCGTCGAGATGTCAGTCATCGCTCACCGCCGATCATCGATGTGGTGCGGCTAGCGTACACCCGCTCCGGCATACGTCGTAGGGGCACGCTGCGGCGTGCCCTCGTTGTGTTGCGCTGGGTCGCTGTCCTAGTTTCGCTGGTCGATCGGCGTCCAGCGCAGGTGCCGGGGGCCGGTGTACTCCAGCAGTGGCCGGATCAGGACGTTGTCCCGATACTGTTCCAGCACGTGCGCCACCCAGCCCGGCATGCGACCGACCGCGAACATCGGGATGAACTGCTCGTCAGGGATGCCCAGGAGGCTGTAGACGGCACCCGCGTAGAAGTCGACGTTCGGGTAGATGCCCTTTGCACGGTACGGCTCCATCGCGCGCTCAACCTCTTGCAGGATCTGGAACCACTGGTCGTTGCCGCGCTTGTGCCCCAGCTCGCGCGCCACGCCACGCAGTTCGCTGCCGCGCGGGTCCTCGTTCTTGTACACACGGTGGCCGAAGCCCATCACCTTCTCGCCGGCCTTGATCTTCTCCTCGATGTAATCGATCGCCTTCTGTGGGTCGCCGATCTCCTCGACCGTCTTCTGCACCGCCTCCGCGGCGCCGCCGTGCAGCGGGCCCTTCAGGGTTGCGATGGCCGCCACGATGCACGACCCGATGTCGGCCGCCGTCCCGGCCGCCACGCGCGCCGCAAACGTCGAGGCGTTGCTGCTGTGCTCGGCGTGCAGCACCAGGTCCAGATCGATGATCTGCGCGTCCTCGGCCGTCGGTTCGTGGCCGAACAACATGTACAGGAAGTTCGCGGCGTGGCTCAGTTCCTCCCGGGGGCTGACCGGATCCAGTCCCTGCCGGATCCGGTGCATTGCGGCCACGATCGTCGCCACCTGCGAGATCAGGCGGATTCCCACCGGCAGGCCGACGTCCACCGTCGCCTCGCGGCTGTTCTCGTCCAGTCCCACGACGGCCGAACACGCGGTGCGCAGCACGTCCATCGGGTGGGCCGCGTTCATGCGCTGGATGATCTCAATCACCGGCTCCGGGATCGTTCGCCCGGCCTTGAGCTGGCGGTCGAAGTCGCGAAGCTGCTCGCGGTTGGGGAGGGCGCCGTAGAGCAGGAGGTACGACACCTCCTCGAACGTCGCATGCACCGCCAGGTCGTGGATGTTGTAGCCGCGGTAGACGAGCTTCCCGGCCTCTCCGTCGATGAAGGCGATCCTGGTCTCGTCCAGGACGATGCCCTTCAGCCCCGTGCCAACGCTGCTCATACCTGAGAGTCTCCTTCCGGCTCGTGGGGGCGCGGCGGGGAAGCCGGCCCTTACGTTTAAGTATTCGGACGGTGAATAAGCAAAATAGACCGTCTTTATCCTATCACGATGGGATCGTCCCATCGGGCCGGCTCGATGAACATCGTGTTACAGGCGGCAGACGGCCCGTGGAGGACATCGCGCGCATGTCCGCAGAAGCGACATAACGCTACGTTTGCAGGGCGGGAGGGTCGCTGCTACCATTGCGGCTGCGTGTCCACTGGACCGCGGACATAGAAGCTAGGCTACAGCGCTCGATAGGAGAGACGACCCGGGGCCTGGCCGGCTGGATTCGCGAGAAGCGCGGGTTCTGCCGGGGGCCTTTTGCGTTGTCAAACGAAGATGGAAGCCGACAGAACTGGCACCCAGGTACGTCCATTCACTTAGCGGTTCCGGGTTTCGTCCCGGGCATTCGGACCCCGGCGGGCACGGGGTGGAAAGGACACTCGAATGCACGTAACGATCGATGGGTTCGGCGGCAACCCCGCACTGCTCGGAAATCTTGAGCTGGTCCGCAATCTCCTCGACCGGTATCCGGACGAAATCGGAATGACAAAGATCTCGGAGCCACACGTCTTCGAGTATTCCGGCATCAAGTCGGAGGACTGGGGCGTCTCGGGCTTCGTCCTCATCGCGGAATCCCACATCGCCATCCACACCTTCCCCGAGCACCAGCAGGTGTGGGTCGACATCTTCTCCTGCAAGGGCTTCGACGAGATCCCGGCGATCGACAAGATCGTCGATGCCTTCGGCCTTCAGGACACCCGCATCAACAAGCTCGAGCGCGGGCTCGAGTACCCGCACAACGTCCAGCGCAGTATTCCCATGAACCGGCAGGAACGGCGCGAAGTCACCCCCGTGTGACCTGACTTCGTCCTAATCCACATCCACCGAACGCAAGGGCGGCCTCACGCGTGGGCCGCCCTTCTTGCTGCCCGGCCGCTCCGCTGGCGCCCGGGACGTTGCTGCCCGGCCGCTCCGCTGGCGCCCGGGACGCCATACGCCTATCCGCCAATGGCGCCTTGGGCATACAATTGCGGGGAGGTCGGTCGCATGCCGGTCATCACCGTCTCTGGCTCGCTCGCTTCGGGCGCTCGGGAGGCCGCGCAGGCCGTCGCTGCCGAGCTCGGCCTCGACTACGTCGATCACGAGATCCTCGTCGAGGCGGCCCGCGCGCTTGGCGTGAGCGTCTCCGCGATGGAGAAGCACGACGAGCGGCGCAGCACCGTAGGCGAGCGCCTGGCATCGGTCATGCGTACGCTCATGGAGCGCAGCGCCGCGGCGGGTACCGCCGATCCCCTCGCCGGCGGCGGGCTCGAGACCGTCCTCGCACGGTCCTACGGTGAGGCCGCCGAGCTCGGAGCGTCGCCGCAGACCGGCCAGCTGGACGACGAGAGCTACATCCGCACGCTGAAGTCCGTGATCAAAGGAATCGCCGCTCGCGGCAACGTCGTGATCCTGGGCCGTGGCTCGCAGGCCATCCTGCAACATGAACCGGAGACCCTGAATGTATGGGTGGCGGCCCCTCGGGAATGGCGCGTCCAGAACCTGGTGAAGCGGGAAGGGATCAGTGCGACGGACGCTGAGAAGCGGATCGACAAGAGCGACAGGGACCGCGATGCCTTCCATCGTCACTACTTCAAGGTCGAACCCAGCAGCCCCCAGCTCTACGATCTCGGATTCAATGCGGGCCGCATCGCCCCGGATGTCGCCGCAAAGATGATCGCCCTCGCCGCCCGCGAACTCGCCCCCAAGCCCGGCTAGCCGACACTAGGCGCCAACCGACGACTCGCCCCAATCCCCAGCGACCAACGACGAACGACTGACACCATCATGTACCTCCACCCCGAAGCCCAGCGCCTGCTCGAAGACGTACGCCATGCCCACGAGCAGCTCATGGCGCACTTCCATGCAGATGAGGCGCACCGGCGCGCGTTTCGCGCCGTGTACGAGGCGCTGGAGTCCGCGGTCGGCGACGTGGACGAAGCGCACCTGCAGGCGCCGATCGATGGCGGCTGGTCGCCGGCGCGCATCCTCGTCCACCTGGCCGAACACGACCAGGGCATCGAGGAGGCAACCCGCCGGGGCGTGGAGCACATGATCGAACACGGGCTCGAGCACGCTCGCAGCCTGTGGCAGGCACGCACGCCGCGCACTGCCCCGTGAACGTTCTCGCCGCGTTTGCGTTGGTCGCCGTGTCATACCTGATCGGCTCGATTCCCGTCGCCCAGCTCGTTGCCCGTTACACGAAGAACATCGACCTCCGCGAAGTTGGCAGCGGCAACGTCGGCGCATCGAATGTCTGGCAGAGTGTGGAGCGTTGGCTCGTTGTGCCGGTGGGCCTGGCGCAGATCGGCCAGGGGCTCGCGGGCGTGATGCTAGCTCGTTTCACGGACCAGGGCGGCGGCGTCCAGGCGCTGTGCGGGATCGCTGCGGTCACCGCGCACGACTGGAACCCGTGGCTCGGCTTCACGGGCGGCCGCGGCATCGGCCAGACGATCGGTGTGCTCCTCGGGCTAACGTGGCCTTCGCTCGGGGTGTTCATCGCCGTCTCGCTGGTGGGCGTCGCCATCGGCTGGATCCCGCAGTTCGTCGCGCTCGCCCTCTTCGCGGCGCCCTTCGGTGAGGTGTTCTTCGGCGACTCGGCCGCTGCTGCCTGGGGCGCGTTCGCACTCGCCGTCATTGCGATGGTAAAACGCGTGCTGGGCAACGCGCGGCCCGGCGCGGAGCTGGCGCGCCCCGATGTGTGGCTGAGCCGACTTGTGTACGACCGTGATGGCCGCGATCGTGATGCGTGGGTGCGCCGCGGCCTGCCGCATAGGTCCGCCCGCAAGAGAGACTGATGTGACGCGCCCGTCCTCGGCTGTGGGCGCGTGTTCCGCCGGTCTCTCCGTTACAATGATCTCCGTTACGCCAGCGAGGGCTGCTGATCGCATGACACATCCGGCTTCGCCCCGTCAATACCGGCGCATGGTCGCGCCGGTACTCTGTGTCTGGCTGCTTCCAGTACTTGCGGCATGCGGCGTCGCGACGCTCGACCCCACGCCGACGCCGGCTCCGGCCACGCACACCCCGGTCGTAGCAGCTACGCCGACTCCGGACACCGAACTCTTCCGCGATGGCGGTGCCGCCATCATCCAGCGCGCATTTGACCGGCTACTGGATGAGTACATCGAGCCCCTGGACTCGTCGCGCATCCTGGATGGTGCCTGGACCCTGCTGGCACAGCGCGCGGCTGAGGAATCGCTCGATGTGCCCGAGAAGCCCGGCTTCTCCGACGACCGCATCGCCGATTTCGAGCTGTTTCGCACGGCGTACGCCTCGATTGCGTCGCAGTCGACCGACCCGACCCAGCTCCGATACGCGGCCATCCGGGGCATGACGGAGGCCCTGCAGGACTGCCACACCTTCTTCCTCAGCCCGGTCGCCAACGACACGCTGGTCGGCCAGCGGGAGGGGAACGGTGTGGTGGGGATCGGCGTGGAGCTGGCGGGGGTGCCGCCGCTTGTGACGGAGGTGATCACGGCCGGACCGGCCGATCGCGCCGGCGTGCGCGTCGGCGATCTCCTCGTGGCCGTCGATGACGTCGATATCAGTGGCGGCGGCCCGGCTGCGGCGTTCGAGCGCATCAACGGTGCTGAGAACACGAAGGTCACCATTACCATGGAGCGCCCGGACGAGCCGGCCCCCATCGACATCACGATCACGCGCGAGAACGTGAACCCGCCCAACATCGAGACGCGCATCATCGATGAGACCATCGGCTACCTGCGAGTCCGCAACTTCGTCGATGGCGGCATCGCCGTCCAGCTGCGCCAGACGCTGGATGCGTTCGAGACCCAGGGCGTGACATCGTGGATCATCGACATGCGCGGCAACCCGGGCGGGCGTCTCGACACGGACGCGATCAGCCTCTTCGTGCCCGATGGCGTCATCGTGCGCGACCGCAACCGCGCGGGCGAGCTGCACGAAGATCTCGCCACGGGCCGGGTGCTGACGACGATACGCCCGGCCGTCGTGCTGACGAACAACCGCACGGGCTCCGTTGCCGAGGTGTTCGTGGCGGCGTTGAAGGAGTACGGCGTCGCGTACGTCGTGGGCGCGAACACGAACGGCTGCGTGGGATATACCGATGTGCGGGAGCTGGGCGACGACTCGTCCCTCGCTGTGACCACGAACGTCAACCTCGGCCCGGTGACCGGCGAGGAGCTGGCCGGCGTCGGCGTGGCGCCCGATGAGCTGGTGGGGCGCACCGCCGACGACATCGCCGCCCTGCTCGACCCGCAGCTCGATGCGGCGGTGGCGCACCTCCAGGCGGTCGCCGGCACAACGGGCCAGTAGCCGCTGTCCTACGCGGATGGAGCCGGGTCGTCGGGCGCCGGCGCCGCGCCGCCCGGCAGGAAGCGGAAACGCCTGCGCTGAGGGGCTTCCAGGGCCGGTGGAGGTTCGGCAGCGCCCTCGGCGCTCTCCGGCGCCTCCGCGCCCGGCGGCGGATCGGCGGGCGGCGTGGCGGGCCCTTCCGTGCCGAAGCCGGGGTTCCCCAAGTCGGCCGCTGGCACGACCCGCTCGAGCTGTAACCGCTCCCGCAGCGCCTTTGCGCCGTACTCGCCCAGCGACCGGTCGAGCGCCTCATCGGGCGGCACGTCGCCCAGCCGCAGGTAGCTGTACTGGTACATGTCGCGCGCCATCGCAGCGAAGGGCACGATAAGGATCACGAAGATCAGCCCACCCAGTGCTCCGGCCACGACCAGCAGCATGATGATCACGCCCGGATGCAGCCGCAAGAAATCGCCCTGGATCTTGGGCACGATGAAGTTGTTCTCGATCTGCTGGATGATCAGGAAGGCCAGCGCCACCCACAGCGCCTTCACCGGATCCTGCGCGAGTGCCACCAGCACCGCCGGTACCGCGCCGATGATCGGCCCGATAATGGGGATCATCTCCGTGACGCCGGCAATGATCGCAAGGCCGATGGGATACTTCACATTCAGCAGATCCAGCGCCACATAGGACATCGCACCGATGATCAACCCCTGCAGCAGCATCGCGCGGATGTAGTTCTTGAAGACCGCGTCGATGATCCCCAGGAAGTTGCGCACGTCATGACGCCAGTCCGGCGGGAACATGCCGATGAACGACCGAACGCCACGCGGGTGGTCTTTCAGGGTGTAGAACAGCCACACCGGGATCGTCAGGTATCCGATGAGGATGGCGAACGTGCTACCCAGGAATGCGACGGCGTCCGGCGCGAGGCCGGTCGCCCAATCGCCCGCGGCGTCGCCGGCATCCGTCAGCCACTTGTCCACGCGCTCGTGCTGCTCGGCCGGCACGTACTTGTCATAGAGCTCGGTCAATCGTTCGCGCGCGCTGTCGATCGTGTCCGGGAGGCTGTCGCTGAAGTCCTGGATCTCGTCAATCGCGTCGGGTACGACCAGAAAGCCGATACCGGTGCCGATCCCGGCGACCGACGCGTACAGAAGGAGGATTGCGATGCCGCGCGCGGCGTAGGGACGCGCGCGATAGAACGGCAGCCGCACGGCGATGAAGGAGACGGCCGGTGCGATGACATAGGCGATCGCCGTGCCGAGGACGAACGGGAAGATAGCCGTCCGCACGCTCCAGATGACGTACAGCCCCAGCAGGATCGGGAGGATGACCATGACGACGCGCGTGCGCCGCTTCCAGACGTCGTCCATATGTCCCTTATCGTCACAGATTCGCCCATCCCAGCGCCATAGGGCGATCGAACCATGCGGCTCAGGGTTCCTGCGGCGCGTTTAGCGCCCTCGCCAGCCGATTCGCCCTTCCATACACTGGCCGCATGCACGCAAACGCCTCGCTGGCCGAGATGGTGGCCTGGCTCGACCGGCATCTGGACACGCCGGCCTACGCCGAGTCCGAGCCTGACGCGAACGGCCTGATCCTGGATACGGGCGAGCCCGGCGTGACGAAGTTCGCCGTCGCCGTGAACACCTCGCTGGCCACGATCTTCGGCGCGGCGAAGGCGGGTGCGCAGCTCCTGGTGGTGCACCACTCGACCTGGGACCACATCGACTATCACCTGCGCGCCGAGAAGCTGCAGGCGCTGAAGCTCGCGGGAGTCTCGCTGTACGGTGCCCATGCCTCGTTGGACTGCGCCCCAAACGTTGGAAACGGCTGGGTGTTGGCCGAACTGCTCGGCGTGCGCGTCGACGGCACCTTCTGCGACTATCACGGCGGGAAGGCCGGCGTCATCGGGGCCTGCGACGGCAGCTTCGCCGATCTTATCCAGCGCGCCTCCCGCGGGTTGCGCGTGCAGGTCGAGGCGCACCAGCACGCGAAGGCGTTCGGCCGCATCGCTATCGTCCCAGGGGGCGGCGGCATGACCAACGATCTCGACGAGGCGCGACGCACGGGCGCCGATACGTACGTCACCGGCGAGGGGAGCATGTTCACCCGTATGTTCGCGAAGGAGACGGGCATGAACCTCGTGCTCGGCACGCACTACGCGACGGAGGCGCCTGGCATTCGCGCGCTCGGCGAGCGCCTGTCGGCCGAGGCAGGCATCCCGTTCGAGTTCATCGACGAATCACCTGACGTGTTCTAGTGCCATGACGCCAGCCTCGAGGCTTCAGCCCGCGACGTCGAATTCCCTCCCGCCGGAGATGCTCGCGCGCATCCGGCGCATCGAGATCCGCGCGCGGCGGCTCGTGGCCAACGTCTTCCTGGGGGAATACCACAGCGTGTTCAAGGGTCGGGGCATCGAGTTCAGCGAAGTGCGGCAGTACCAGCCGGGCGACGACGTGCGCATAATCGACTGGAACGTCACCGCGCGCATGAACGTGCCCTACGTGAAGCAGTACATCGAGGAACGCGAGCTGACGGTGCTGATTGCGGTCGACGTCAGCGCATCGTCCGCCTTCACCTCGACGGCCGTCTCGAAGCGAGAGCTCGCCGCCGAAGTCGCTGCCACGCTCGCGTTCGCGGCCGTCTCGAACAACGACCGCGTCGGCTTGCTGACCTTCAGCGACCGGGTCGAGCAGTACGTGCCGCCGGGCAAGTCCCGCCGCCACGTCCTCCGCATCGTCCGCGAGCTGCTGTACCATCAACCGCATGGGCAGGGCACGGACATCGGTGCGGCGCTGCTGTATCTGGCGCGCGTCGCCCGCCGCCGCGCCATAGTCTTTCTCATCTCGGACTTCTTCGACGACGGCTACGAAAGGCAGCTCCGCGCCGCCTCATTGCGTCACGAAGTCGTGGCGTTGACGCTTTCTGACCCGCGAGAGGAATCGCTGCCGGACATCGGCCTGGTGGAGATGGAGGATGCCGAAACCGGCGCGCGGACCCTGGTGGACACCTCGGACAGGGCGGTGCGGGAGGCCTATGCCGCCCGATCGCGAGGGATGGTCGAGCGCCGGCGCCGCACGCTGGCCGCCATCGGCATCGACGAGATCCCGCTGCGGACCGATCGATCGTACGTGGAGCCGCTGTTGCGGGCCTTCCGGGCACGCGAGCGCCGCAGGCGATAACCTCACGCCATGAAGATCATCGTGTCCACGCGCGTCGCGAAGGAGTATGGCAAGCGTATCCGCGCGGTCGTGCCGGGCGCGCGGCTCGTGTCCCCGTCGGCCGTCGCCGGCGAGCTGCGATGGTCCAGCGACCCGGGGAGCCCCGACGCCGCGCTGCTCTCCGAGGACATGTGGCTGGACCTCGACTCCCGGCGCCTCGTATTGCCGGCGATGTTCTCGCTGCAGGGTCTGCGCTGGTTCCACACATTCAGCGCGGGCACGGACGCGGGCGCCTTCAAGGCGATGATCGAACGTGGCACCGTCCTCACCAACTCCTCCGGCGCGTCGGCGCCGTCCATCGCCCAGTACGTGCTCGCGATGATGCTGCATCACACCAAGCCGATCGAACGCTGGCGAGAGCAGCAGGCGCGACGGGAGTGGAACCAGCTACCGGGAGGCGAGCTTACAGGCCAGAGCTGCGGCATCATCGGCACCGGCGCCATTGGCGGCGAAGTGGCGCGGCTGGCGAAGGCGTTCGGGATGCGAACCGTCGGCATGCGGCGGAGCGCGAAGCCCACGCGCTTTATCGACGAGCTGGTGGCGCCGCGCCGACTTGGGTACCTGCTGCGCCGGAGTGACTTCGTGGTGCTCGCCTGCCCGCTCACGCCGGAGACGGAGCGGCTCATCGGCGAGCGGGAGCTGCGGGCGATGAAGCCGTCTGCGGTGCTGATCAACGTTGCGCGGGGCCGCGTGTGCGACGAAGCGGCGCTGGTGCGCGCGCTCGGCGAAGGGTGGATCGCCGGTGCGGCGCTCGACGTGTTCGTGATGGAGCCTCTCCCCGAGACGAGCCCACTGTGGACGATGTCGAACGTGATCGTGACGCCGCACAACGCCGGCCCTTCGCCACTGAATATGGGGCGGGTGATGGAGATCTTCCTCGATAACCTCGCGCGCTTCGCTACAGGACGCCGCCTGCGGAATCGGCCAGACGCCTAGACGGGCCGCGAACCCGGCACGGGGATCACCGCCCCGGTAACGCGGGCCGCCGCGTCCGAGCACAGGAACGCCACCACGTCCGCCACATCCTGCGGCGTGTTGTCCCCGCCCGGCGCCCGGCGACCGTTGACAGCCGACAACGCTTCGTCGCGCGTCATCCGCGATGTCGGGCCGGGCGCAACGGCGTTGATGGTGATGCCGCGCGGGAACTCGATGGGAGCAAGCGTGCGCGTGAGCCAGTGGCGCGCCGCTTTGCCGAGCGGATAGTCCAGCGGCGCCTCCGGTGGTCCGAAACGCCAGTCATCCGCCATGTGCCCGCCGATGCTGACGAATCGCCCCCAGCCACGCCGCCGCATGCCCGGAAGGGCGGCTCGCAGCAGGTAGTACGTCGCCTCGATCTCGCTGGCGAGCACGCGCCTAAGGTGTTCGGGTGCAATGTCGGTGACATCTTGCGGCTTCCACGGTCCGCCCGCGCTGTTCACGACGATATCCACCTTACCGAAGCGCTCGACCGCGGCCGCAAACATCGCCTCGACGTCCGCGAACACGGTGACATCAGCCTGCACCGCCATCGCGCGCCGCCCCATCGCCTCGATGAGTGCAAGGTTCTCGTCCCCGCGCTCCCGGCTCTTGCGGTAGTTCAGCACCAGGTCGGCGCCGTCGCGCGCGAGGGTGAGCGCGATGCTGCGCCCCATGCCCTCGCCGCCGGCGCCCGTGACAAGCGCTACCCGCCCTTCGAGTCCCATGCCTGAGCATAGGCGGTTACCTGCGTCAGCCGCTACAGTACCTCGCGATGGGACACTTCGACGGCAAATCGGCTCTTGTAACCGGCGGCACCCGCGGCATCGGTAAGGCCATCGCCCTCCGGCTGGCTCGGGACGGCGCGAACGTAGCCATCAACTACTCGCGCAGCAAGGAGGCGGCCGACGCTGCGGTCGCGGAGCTTCAGGCGCTCGGAGTCGATGCGGTCGCAATACAGTCTGACGTGGGCGACCGCGAGGCTGTATTCGAGATGGTCAGGCAGGCGGGCGACCGGTTCGGCCGCATCGACGTGCTGGTGAATAGCGCGGCGCGCGGGCTGGAGCGCCCTCGAGCGGCGATCGATTCCCTGCCGAAGCACCTGCGCCACACGATGGACGTGAACCTGTTCGGGCCGTGGTTCGCCGCGCAGGCTTCCTTGAAGTACATGACGCAGGGTGGCGCCATCATCAACATGATGAGCCCCGGCAGCGACCGCTATCTGCCCAAGTACGCCCCGGTCGGCGTCTCGAAGGGGGCGCTGGAGTCGCTCACGATCTACCTGGCGGTCGAACTCGCGCCACGTGGCATCCGCGTGAACGCAGTCTCGGCCGGGCTCGTAGCCGATACCGACGGTGTGCGCATGCTCGACGGCGAGATGGTCGAGGCATACGGCGCGAAGATCCCGGCCGGCCGTCATGTCAGCCCCGCCGATGTCGCTGAAGCCGTCGCATTCCTGGCGTCCGATGCTGCGAGCATGGTCGTTGGCCAGACGCTACTCGTCGACGGAGGGTACGCCCTTCTGGGCACATAGCCGAGGGACAAAAGATGCCAAAGAGCCGGGTCACGTAAACCCGGCTCTTTGGCATCTTCGTCGTTTCAACGAATGGCTATCCGTTGACGCTCACTTCCACGAAGCGGCCCAGCGGGTTGGGGGAGAAGTTCCACAGGTGCACCAGCCAGCCTGCCGTCTCGTTCCACACCGGGTTGCCCGGGCGCGATAGGCAGTCGGCCTGGGTCACGCCTTCCTGCACCGATTGGAAGTTGTTCCAGATGCAGAGCCACTCGTGGTAGTGCCACGCGTCATCGTTCGTCGCGAAGCCGTCAGGAGGAATGGTCGTCAAGTCGTACGGGATGATGTACATCGCGCCGCCCAGTTTCCAACCGCCTGGCGTGTTGGCGTCGGGCTTGTATAGCAAGCTCTCGGGGTTGTTGGGCTCGAAGATCAGATCGTGGCCACCAAGGCCGGAGCCCGTGGGGCCCAACCGCATCATGTGACGGCCCTGCCCGGGGATATACGGCGTGATCTGGAAGTAACCAGCCGCGGTTGCGTTGTTGATGTTCTGGAACTGCTCCATGGCGGCGGTGGCGGTCCGGATCTGCTGGTCCACCAGCGGACACTCGACGTTGAACCAGATCGCCGCACCCAACATGTCGGCCGAGTTGATGACCCGGTCCATGTTGTAGTCCTTGAGGCGGCCGTACGCTGGCTGTCCGAAGCGCGATCCGAAGGCCAGCAGCACCGTAAGCTGATCGCCCGAGTTCACGCGCGTGTCGCCGTTCACGTCAAAGCAGTAGAACGGCTGCGGATTTTCCGCGTTCGCCGTCACCACGACCCGCAGGTCGTCCGTATCGACGTAGCCGTCCAGGTCCGTGACGGTCAGCGTCACGATGTGCACGCCCTCGACGAACTGCACGGAGTCAATCGAGTTGTTCGAGAGGACCGTCGCGCCCTCCGTCCACTGGTAGGTGCTGATTGCTCCGTCCGGGTCGTACGAGCCCCGGCCATCGAGGGTGACGTGCGCGTGGTCGATGTGGGCGATGGGCGTGCTGACATCCGGGCCGGCATCGGCGACCGGCGGTGTTGTGCCGCCGCCGGCGACGTAGTTGTATCCGCCGGTCAGTGTCCCCGTCGCGATGGAGTTCGTGACCGAAACATCTTTGAGGCCGATCGTGTTGGCGGGCGTCCGCGCGACAATGGTGGTCGAATTGTGCACCACGACATCCGTCGCGGCCACGCCGCCGATGCTCACGGCCGTCTCCGCCGTCGTCGTGAAGTTGGTGCCGGTGATCGTGACGGTCTGGCCCCCGCCGATAGGCCCCGCGTTGGGCGAGATACCCGTAACGGAAACCGTGCTGACCGGAGTCTCATTCGGTTTGAAGTAGGTGATCTTGTTCCCGCCGTACTCGGCGACGTAGATCGTGCCGTCAGGGCCTACCGTCACGTCGAGCGCATTCTGCAGGCCCGTCGCCAGCTTCGTATCCTCGAGCACGGAGGTGCCGCCCGGGCCAAGCCGCACGCGATGAAGCTCGCTATCCACCCAAGCGACGTACAGCAGGTTGCCCTGCATCTGCCCGCCGAATACACCGGATGTGTACTCCACCAACCCGTCGGATGATGCAGGCAGGTTGGCCTCGATAGGCGCCGTGTACTCCGCTGTGCTGGGTTCGGTGCCCGCGTGGTACACGCACTGGCGCGGATCAGAGAAACCTCGGTTCCGGTTGGGGTGGCCGTAGTACTTCCCAGCCTCGATGAGGTTCAGTTCATCGAGCGCACCGGCATCCGTCGCGCCTTGCGTGCTGCATCCCGTGGATGGAGGACCATAGCCGACGTTCGGGCCGTTATCGGTGTTGTACAGGCGTCCGTTGCTATGCCACACCAGGTCGTACGGGTTCCGCAGACCGGAGGCATGCACCGCGATATCGCCGCCCGTCTGCTGCACCGTGTCACTGTAGATGTTGGGTGTGCTGTACGTGATGTTCCCATCAAACCCCGGGGCGTGGATATCTGCGACGAGGATCGCGCCACCGGTCGGCACTTCAGCGCGCTGGAACAGGCCGCCGGCGGGGTTGATGATGCCGGCGTTCGTCGTACCACCCTGCGCGATGTAGAGTTTGCCGTCGCTGCCGAATGCCAGGCCGTTTGCTTCGTGTCCCGAGTTCGAGATCGGCAGACCGGTGATGATGTCCGTGCGCGTCGCGTATCCCGCGCCGCTGATCTTCGTGATCTTGCCGGCGTAGGATCCAGGATCGCCGCTGGCCGGGCCGGGACTGGCATCACCGAATCCGGAGATGGTGTTCGTGACGTAGATGGGCGGGGGGCTGCTGGCGTCCGCCGGGTCGAACGCGATCCCGTACACCTCCTGGAGCTGCGCCGCCGTCGTAATCTGCTGCACCGCGGTGACGTTCTTGTTCGCGTCCAGCGTGAGCGCCTGGATATGCCCGTTGCCCTCCGCAACATAGAGACGCTGGTCCGGTCCCCATGCGATTGACGTGGGCGACGCGGTCGTGAAGCCGGCCCCGGCCAGCGCCGCACGCGTGAAGTTCAGGGGTACTGTTGCCGAGGTCTCTCTTACCTGCTGCATCGAGGCGAAGACCGCCAGCAGCACGAGTCCCGCCATGCTCAGCCGTCGAAACACGGGCATCCTCCAGATACGGGGGGCTATTACAGATTCGTTGCAGAAAGTTGAACCAATGCTAGCACGGTTTCCGACCGGTTAACCATCAACTAACTGTAAAATGGCCCGCCCCGCGAAGGATCACGGCCGCCCACTCACGTATCCGATAGCGCCGGGCCGATTTGCGAAGTCCTCGCTGTCCAAAGCGGACCAGCGAGCCCGAAGCGAGGGATTGCCGCTTGGGGATGGCAGGCCTGACGGATCGGCCGATCTACGCGGGCCGGGTGTGTCCGTCGCCGAACACGATCCACTTGTACGTGCAGATCTCGCGCAGTCCCACCGGGCCGCGGGCGTGGAACTTCTGCGTCGCGTCGATGATCTCCGCACCCATCCCGAACTGCGCGCCATCCGTGAACTGTGTGCTGGCGTTCACGTAGCAGACGGCCGTATCGACCTCGCGAAGAAACCGCATCGCCGTCGTGTAGTTCTCCGTCACGATGGCGTCGCTGTGGCCGCTGCTGTAGCGGTAGATGAAGTCGACAGCGTCGTCGTAGGAGTCCACAACCTTCACGGACGCGATTAACGCCAGCCACTCCTTCCCGTAGTCGTCGTCCGAAGCGCGCGTCACGCCGCCGCGGCCTTCGAGGATTTCGAACGAGCGGTCATCGCACCGGAGCTCGCAGTCCTTTGCGGCCAACGCCTTCTGCACCTCCGGCAGGAACGCTCGCGCGACGTCCGCGTGCACGATCATCGTGTCGAGCGCGTTGCAGATGCTGTATCGCCGCGTCTTCGCGTTCACCACGATGTCGCGCGCCTTCCCCAGGTCGGCCTCGCGGTCCACGTAGGTGTGGCACACGCCAATGCCGCCGATCAGCACGGGCATCGTCGCGTTCTTCTCCACGAACCGAATCAACTCTTCGCCACCACGCGGCACCACGAGGTCGATGTACTCCTTCAGCTGCAGCAATTCGGCCACCACCGCGCGGTCGTTGCTTTCGACTATCTGCACCGCGCCCTCGGGCGCTCCGGCGTCGGCCAGCGCCGATGCGATCACCTCCCCGATGGCCAGGTTCGACTGCAGCGCCTCCTTGCCCCCGCGCAGGATGCACGCGCTTCCGGCCTTCAGACACAACGATGCGATGTCCACCGTGACGTTCGGCCGGTTCTCGTACACGGCTCCGATGACGCCGAACGGTACCCGCATTTTCCCGACCTGCATCCCATTCGGAAGCCGGCGCATCTCGATCATTTCGCCGACCGGGTCCGCCAGCATCGCGACGTTGCGCACGTCCTTCGCGATCGCCGCCAGCCGCTCCGGCGTCAGCGTCAGCCGGTCCAGCTTCGCCGGCGAAAGCCCGTTCGCCTGCGAGGCCTCGACGTCGCGCGCGTTCGCGGCAAGGATCTCATCCTCTCGCGCGACCAGCCCCTCGGCCAGCAGGTTCAGAGCAGCGTTCTTCACCTCAGACGAGGCCGTGGCCATGCGGCGAGCCGCGCGCTTGGCGGCCTGCGCCTTCAGTTCGATTTCGGATGCCGTGATCGTCATGATCTCGTCCTCGCGGGGTTGAGTGGGCGTATTGTAGCGTTTCGGCCCCACAGGATGCGAAGCTGGGCCCCTCCGCAGCCACTCACGTCGCCCACTGGAGGAGCCAGAGCGCCGTCATCCCCGCGGCGATCGTTGCCCAGACGCTCTTCGTCAGCCATGCCACGCCTGCCGCTAGCAAAGCCGCCGGCACACGCTCGTTTCCGGGGCCGGGGCTAAACGCGCCAGCGCCATCGACGTAGAGGACCGCCGGCACAATAATCGCGGTCAGCACGGCGGGCGTCACGTAGCGCAGGGCGTCGCGGGCCGCACCGGGCAGCGCGGTGTGGTGGACGAACACGAGCACCGATAGCCGGATCCCGTAGGTCACAAGGCCCATGCCGAACGCGATGATCCACAGGTTCATGTGGCCTCCGGCGCGTCATCGGGCACCCGGACGGGCCCCAGCGTGGCGACGAGCATCGCGGCGGCCAGCCCCGCCAGCGCCGGCACGAGCACGTTTGTGCCGTAGTCCCAACGGAACCCGATCGTCGCGATGACGCCCGCCACGGCCGCCGCCGCAACCGCGGGGCGGTCGCGCAGCACCGGGATCACAATGGCGATGAACGTCAGCGGCAGCGCGAATCCCAGCGACCACTCCTCCGGTACAGCCTTCCCCAGGAACACGCCGAACGCCGTGGCGATCTGCCAGTCGACCCACAGGGCAAGCGCCGTTCCGAAGAAGAACCAGTGCGCGTTCGCGGCCTGACCGGCCTGCCGGTACCGCACGACAGCCGTCGCGTACGCCTCGTCCGTCAGCAGGTACGCCAGCAGCCAGCGCCAGCGGCGGTCGAGGTGCTCCACGAACGGCGCCATCGACGCGCTGTACAGCATGTGGCGGGAGTTGACGAGCAGGGTCGTGAGCACGATCACGATGCCGGGCACGTCCCCCGCCATCTGTCGCGCGCCGACGAACTGGCTCGCGCCCCCGAACACCACGACCGACATCGCCTGCGCCAGCCCCGTCGAGAGCCCCGCGTCGACCGCGTACGCCCCGTAGGCGAGTCCGAACGGCGTCACGCCCAGCAACAGCGGAAGCTGCGCGCGAACCCCGGCGGCGAACTCCGACGAGCGGGAGGAAGGCGGCATGTGGCGGCCAGTATAGCCGTGCCCTTCGAACTTGACAGACCAATCTCCGAGCGAAATCAGCGGGGAGGCGCCGCATGTAACGCTCCCCGCCCCGGGGTGTTTTCATCTGTGTCGAAGGAGGCGGGGCCTTCGACAGACCAACGAGGACGGCAGTAATGCCGCCCTCGTTTCTCTTTGTCCCGCCGGCCAGCCGTCAGCCAGTGGCATCGGCCCCGCGCTGTCCACCGTTCAGTGTGAACTGTCCACCTAGATGTAATAGCGTCCGCGCTTCCCACCGGTCTCCTCGGACCGCTTCACCAGCTCCCCGAACGAAGTCGCGTCCATGACCCCGGCGACGGCATCGCGCACGTCCGTCCAGACGGTCTTCAGCGTGCAGGTGGCCTCGTCGTCGCACCAGTCGCAGGTGCGGTGCTGGGTCACGCTGGCGCAGGGGGCCGGGGCCAGCGGGCCGTCGATCAGGCGGCTCACCTCACCGACGAAGATCTCCTCCGGATCTCGTGTCAGCCGGTAGCCGCCCCGCGAGCCCAGGCGGCTCACGACGAAGCCACCGGCCTTCAGCTGCGCCAGGACCTGCTCCAGGAACTTCATCGAGGCGTTGCAGCGCCGCGCGATCTCCGCTGCCGAGAGCCCCGGCGTCGCCGATCCCTCGGCCTTGGCCAGCTCCAGCACCGCCTTCAGCGCAAGCTCGCCCCTGCTGGTCAGCTTCATGCGTGCAGGCTACCACCCCCGGGCATCTACGCGACCCAGGGTGTCATTGCCGCCAGCGGCGTGCCCGCGACCGGCGGTGGAGGAGGCTCTCGCAGCCGCCTCCCCAGGAACGGCAGCGCCAGGATGAACGCCGATGCCAGTCCGATGACAAACACGTACGCCACGATCTCAAGCGTCCTGTCGTCGACCGTCTCCAGCCACAGGATCTCCGAATCAAGCGTGACGGAGAAGCCGTTCCAGAGTGCGTGAAAGAACACCGCGACGAGGTACAGCAGGGCCGCGCGGCCCTTTCGCCCGCCGATGCTCCAGTACCACCACGCCAGGCCGACCAGCCCGGTGTTCAGGCAGTGCAGCGACGTGCTGCCGCCGCGAATGAGCATGATGCGCCACCAGTCGCTGAGGTTGTCGGCTGTTACGCCTGCGCCGTACAGCAGCGCCTCGACAAATCCGAACCCCGCGCCGGCCGCCGCGCCCAGCGCGAACGCCTGCGCCCGCGTGCTGTTCCGCCGCATCAGGAAGCGGACGTTCAGCCCCTTCAGGAACTCCTCGGCGAACGGTGGGATGATGGCGATGGCGATGATGTTCGCCACCCACTGCTCGTTGTTCGTGAGGTAGAACTCGGCGTCGCCGATGATCTGCCAGGCGTCGTCGATCCCGGCCGCGTCCCTGAACGCGCCGTTGTGGGCCAACAACACGATCGTCGACCAGAGTCCGCCGACCGAATTGAGGAACCCTGCCGACATCGCGCCGATGCCGATCGCCAGACCCCACGCAAGTGTCGCCTGGCGCCACGTGAGGCCTGGCACCATCCTCCCGCGAAGGATCGACCCGCGCGAGGCGAAGGCGATGTACCCGATGCCCGGCAGGATGGCGGCCAGCGTGTGGAGCACCGGCATGGGCGCGGCGATGGGCTCCTCCAGCGCCATGTTGAACTGCCCGGCCGCGAGCACGCCCGCGAATGCCAGCACGACGAGCAAGCCGATCGGTGCGTGGAAGGGCGTTGAGCGTTCGCCCATCGCCGAGGAAATGCCATGGTAGGTCAGGATGATGCCGGGCACGAAGAACTGCATCCCAAGCGCCGTGAACACGATCACCGCGGCCACCACGCCGAAGTCACCATCCGAGAAGTCGTTCTCGTCGGCGCTGATCGTGAACGCGACGAGTGACAGCAGCATGAGGCCGAACAGTCCGAGCAGCACGCCGTAAGCCGCGCCCGCGGGCCGCCGCCAGCGGTTCAGCCGCCGCAACGCTTCCGGCTCCAACGCCCACCGCACGCAGAGCACCGCCAGCGCCAGGCCCGCGGCTGTGGTCAGCGTGCCGAAGAGGACCATCGCGCTCGATGCGCGGTACTCCGCGATGCCTCGAGCGTTGATCTGCCGGTACACCGGGGCGAACACGAGCATGAATGTGCCCGTCGTGATGAACGTCACCGAGAGGATCGCAAACACCGCTTTCGCATAGGTGCGCGCGGCCCTCCACATCAGCCCCGCCCCGAAGATCGCGCCGATTCCCGCGACCGCCCCGATCCACAACAACAGCGGCCCGGGCGCCTGGTAGGCGCTCGTCAGGTCGTCGAAAACCAGGTTGAAATACAGCGGGACGCACACCAACAGCACGATCGTGCTGACGGCGATGCCGACGAATCGCCAGAAACCAATGGGCGACGCCTGCACCTGTCCGTATGCAAGGGGTCGGGGCTGGTAGTAACGCGCATCTTCGGCGAAGACGCCTGCCGGCGGCGGCGGAGCCATCGGGCAGCGCTGGCGGCGTCCGTGGCGCGCCATCCCTTCGCAGTGGACGCAGCCCACGCTCTCCGCGAACGGCGCCCCTCCACCAATCTCCGCCGAGATCTCGCTCACGGAGTCACCGTCATGCCCCAGACACTACGGGAACTCGCACCCGATGTAAACCGCCGTCCGGCACCGCACGGTCATTTCGCGCGCGGCCTACCGTCAGCCCGGTATGGCGCCTCGCGATCGTTCGGGCATGGACGCCCGCCCGGACGTTTAACACTTGGTGAACAGATCCCGAGAAGCTGGTTAAGACCCGTCACCGATATCAATGGTGAGGCACCGACGCCCTACCCGAGGACAGGATGATGGGAACCTACGTATCAATGCTCAACTGGTCCGGCGAGCCGCAACCGGCACCGTCCGACGTCCGCATCGCCGTCAAGCGGCGCGCCGATCAGCTCCACACCCGGGGCATGCACTCCCTGGCGTTTCTCCCGGACGAGGGCGCGTGCGCGGCCGTCATGGTCTGCAGTGCGCCGGACGACGACTCCGTCGCGGAGCTGGCGTATTCGATCCTCCCACACGCGATACTCCGCATCGAAACGATGCGCTTCGACGACGATTCCTCCGGCGAATCGCACGGGTTGGGCGAGGTGGTATTTCCCCCTCCGCCTCGCGACTACCTGGGCGAGCCGCTGGACAGGATCGTCGCCGCCTAGACACGCGCACACGGACATGCGTGAGGCTCAAGCGAAACGGCGCACTGTTGGGGGTGCGCCGTTTCCGCGTGCGTGTTGGCGCACAGCCGCCCCTCCCGCAGCACGGTCAGCGGCGTTGAAGTGCTACGGCCGCAACCGCAGCGCGGCCCTGTGCGCCAGCTCCTCCGCCCGGTTGTCGATGCGCGCCAGCTCGACGTCGCCATATCGACGCCGCAGGGCGAGTCCGATCAGGTGGTCCGCGAATGCGGGGTTCTTCGGGAGCAGCGACCCGTGGATGTAGGTCCCGTACGCGTTCCGATACACCGCTCCCTCCGCTCCGTCCCTGCCGTTGTTGCCGTGTCCCGAGCGCACCTTCGCGAGCGGCCGAACTCCAGGCGCCAGGTATGTTCGCCCACCGTGGTTCTCGAACCCAACGATCGTGATGGGGGGATGTCCGCCTTGCCCACTTGAGGGCAGGGGGCCCACCAACTCCGCCACAATGTTCCCGATAAGCCGCTTCGCCTTCTCGCCCGGGTGCTCCGTGTGCAGGTCGAAGATCCCGACGCCCGGCAGCTCCATGCCCGTCGCCTCTCGGTAGAACCGCCCGAAGAGCTGGTACGCGCCGCACACGGCCAGCAGCACTACGGCCGCCTCCACGGCCTCGCGCACAGCGTCCGCCTTCGTCGCCAGCAGGTCCTCGACGACGTTGCGCTGCTCCCTGTCCTGCGCCCCTCCGGCGAAGATGAGATCTGCCGCCGCAGAGTCAAACCGATCGCCGATCCCCAGCTCCGTCAGCTCGAACCCGATGCCGCGCGCCTCGCAGCGATGCCGCAGGCACATGATGTTGCCACGATCGCCGTAGATGTTCATCAAGCGCGGATACAGGTGGACGACGCGAAGTGTAGGAGCGCTCACGCCCCCTCCCAGAAATGTCCCTCGCCCGCTCGCTTCGCGATGATCTCCCGCACCTCCAGCATTGCCGTATACGTCGGCAGTACGTACAGCGTTTCCCCGGCCGGCGTCGCTTCGATCGCACGCCGCAATGCCGTCGCCGCGTCGCGCTCGATCTCGACGTACTCGCCGAAACCCGCGTACTTCAACCGCAGCGCCAGGTCCTCTGCCCGCGTGCCAGCCGCAAGGGCCCACTCCGTCTGCGGTTGCACCACCTCGTAGTCCGTGTCCCAGATCCACGAGATGTCGCGCCCGTCCGCGATGCCGTCGTTCAGGAAGAACAGAAGCCGCTTCCGGCCCGGCCGGGCAGCTACGGCCCGCAGCACCTGGTTCAGGCCCGTGGGGTTCTTCCCCAGCAGCACCTGCACGTCCCGCCCATCGAGCTGAAACCGCTCCTGTCGCCCGAACGCTGCCGAGAACTCCGCCAGCGCCGAAACGATCGCCTCGCTCGGTAGCCCCAGCGCCGTTGCCCCGGCGACCGCCGCGAGCGCGTTGTAGGCGTTGTACAGTCCCGTCAGCGGCAGCAGGATGTCAAGCTCGCCGCCCGCCGTCGCAACGGCCATCTCCGTCGCGTCGCCGCGCGCGGTCACCCGCGTCAGCCGCACATCCGCCGACGGCCGCGCATTCCCGCAGGAAGCACACCGCCAGTGCCCCACGTGTCCGTAGAAGGTCACGCTATACGCCAGGTCCGCCCCGCACTCCAGGCACGTCCGAAAGTCCGACGCGTGCTCCACCACGTCCCCGCCCGCACTCGCGTCCTCCACCCCGTAGTACAGCACCGGCCCGCCATACCCCCGCCCCAGGTGCGCCACCGCCGGATCATCCGCGTTCAGCACGATCGTGGGAGGCTCCTCTTGTGGCTGTCCCCTGTCCCCTGTCCCCTGTCCCCTGAGCGCGCTCCGCCAGGAGCGAGCGACCGTGTCCACTTCCCCGTACCTGTCAAGCTGATCGCGAAACAGGTTGGTGAAGACGATGACCCGCGGCCGCACCTCCCGCGTGATCTCCGGCAGTGTCGCCTCGTCCACCTCTAGGATCGCCAGCCGCCGCGCGGCATCCGCGATCGATCCCGAAATCGAGGCCTCGTCTACCAGCATCGCCGCCACGCCCCGCATCATGTTGCTGCCGCTTCGGTTGTGGAGAGGCCGCAGCCCCGCCGCGGCCGCGACACGGTTCAACATGAGGGATGTCGTCGTCTTGCCGTTCGTCCCCGTTACGGCGATCGCCCCGGCGGCCGCCTGTCTCGAGAGCGTCCGTACCAGCCCCTGATCGACACCCAGCGCCACCACGCCGGCAATGGCAGTGCCCCCGCCTCGCCCCAGCAGACGTGAGGCGGTGCCGGCCGCTTTCCCGGCGAGAATCGCTAGAGACGCCCGGGGGTTCACGAACGCAGGGTACAAGGCCCGTCACCCTTGACGACTCGTCGCACCGGGGTCGATGCTCTCACCTACACTATGTCCACCAATCGGGCACACCGCGCCCAGTCCCGGGGACGCATGGCTGTTTCGGAGACCGCCGCTATACCAACCACCGATACTCGCGACCATATCCCCGCGCTTGACGGCCTCCGCGGCCTCGCCGTGCTGCTGGTGCTCTTCAACCACGCACAGGTCGAGATCGTGCTGCGCATGACGGCCCCGGCCGATCGCGCCTGGGTCGATCAGTTGACGCTGAAGATCTGGAGCGCGTGGTGGTCGGGCGTCGACCTGTTCTTCGTCTTATCGGGCTTTCTTATCACGCGAATCCTCCTACAGGCGAAGTCCGGCCCCGGGTACTTCCGCACGTTCTATGCACGTCGCGCGCTGCGCATCTTCCCGCTCTACTACCTGTTCCTGGTGTTCCTGATGGCGCTGACGCACTGGCGCGACGCGACGTATCTCAACACATACGGCGGGTTGTTCCGTCACCAGGTCTGGTTTTGGTCGTATCTCTCGAACTACCCCCTTGCGCTGTCCCGCGTGTTCGATATCCAGGGCTTCCCGGCGACCCATCTCTGGACGCTGGCGATCGAGGAGCAGTTCTATCTCGTCTGGCCCCTGATCGTGCTGGTGCTTGGGCGCCGGAACCTGATGGCCGCCTGCGTCGCGGTCGCCGCGCTGGCCCTCGGATTGCGCATCATCGCGACCCTCGACATCTCCGAGGGCTGGGCGGTGGGCCTCTCGCCGTACTACTTGACGCCGATGAAACTTGATACGCTCGCCATCGGAGCCCTCATCGCCTGCCTCGCCACCGAGCCGCGTGCCTGGCGGATCGCCCGCAAGTGTGCGCCAGCGATCGGTCTCATCGCGCTCGCCTGGCTGGTGGTCCTCGGTGTCAAGCACCAGGGCCTGCCTCCCCAGCCAACGGACGTGAGCACATTCGGCTTTTCGGCGCTCGCCTTGCTCTTTGGCTCCGTGGTGGTGCTGATCATCGGGCTGGGACCAGATCATGCCGGCGCGCGACTGCTGTCTGGTCCC
>JACRBR010000297.1 GCA_016213125.1 Chloroflexota bacterium
AGCGCGGCCGATGCGATGAGCGCCGCCATGCCGCCTGAAATCACGCGCACGATCTCCCCCTGTTCTGCGCGCACACGACTAGCGGATGCGCCTGTTGTACTCCTCGATCGCGGCGTTCGAAGCCTTGGCCGCGTCCGCAAGGGCCACCGCCGGATCCTTTCCCTGCAGGAGCATCTCCTCCATCGCGGTGACGACGGCCTCGCGGACGTCCTCATACGGCCCGAGGACGGTGCCGGAGCTGGCGACGTTGGTCTGGCCGGAGAGCAGCTGGTCGTAGGCGACCCGGAACTGGGGCGACTGCGCCCAGAGATCGGTGACGGCCGGGAGGGTGGTAGCGGACCGCCGGACGGGGATGTAGCCACTGCCGACGTGCCATTCCGCCTGCTGCGCGGGCTCGTTCAGCCACTTCGCGAAGATGCGGGCGGCCTCCTGCTTGACCGGTGAGGAGCGGCTGATGATGAAGACCGCACCGCCGCCAACCTCGATGCCGCCAGCGTCTTGCGCCTCGAGTCCCGGCATGGTCGCGACGCCCACCTTCACATCGGGGAACTCGCCGCTTACGAGCACCCCATAGACGGAGCGCATCGCGGCGGACGTGCCAATGGTCATAGCAGCGTCGCCGCTGCCGACAGCCAGCAGCGCGTCGGCGCCGGATGCGTTCCGGCCGACGCTGACGGCGAGGCCGTCGTCGATCATGGAGTCAATCCATGTGAAGAGCTCGCGGCCCGTGTCGTTATCGAAGAGGACGCTGGTGGCGCGCGCGGTCCGGCCATTGTCGTTGTCGGCGAACGGCTGCCCCGCCTTGGCCATCCACTGCTCGAAGAACCAGCCGCCAAGCTCCAGTGCGATCCCGTGGTTGACGGCGCCCGAGTCCACGAGCTTCTGCGAGTACTCGCGGACCTCCGCGAGGGTCGCCGGGGGCTTCTGGGGATCGAGGCCGGCCTTCTCGAAGGCGATCTGGTTGTAGTAGAGGACGGGGTTGGAGACGTTGAAGGGGTATGGCCAGAGCTCGCCATTGACGCTGTAGTAGGCGATGACGCGCTCGATATGATCCGAAAGGTCGTAGTTCTCGGCGGTGATGCAGTCCTGCGCGCGCACGACCGTGCGGCTGTCGATCATGCGCTGGGCGGCGGTGTCCTCGACCTGGATGATGTCCGGGAGGTCGCCACCGCGGAGCGCGGTGAAGTACTTGGTCAGGTTGTCGTCGTAGGTGCCCTGAAAGACGGGCTGCACCTGCACCTTGTCCTGCGAGGCGTTGAACTCGGCCACCATGCGCTCGATCGTGTCGCGGTTGGCGGCCGTCATGGCGTGCCAGAACAGGATCTGGACGGGGCCCTGTTCCTTTTCGACGAGGCCGATGGGGCAGTCGGCCGAGAAGCCGCCGCTGTTGCCGCCGCCGCACGCCGCAAGCAGCGCGGCGAGCGGCGTCGCGAGGGCGAGGATCCACAGCGCGAGCGAGCGTGGTGCGTTCATCCCTTTATCGCTCCTGACGTTAAGCCCCGAATGAGCTGCTTCTGGAAGAGGATCAGCAAGGCGAGGATGGGCGCGGCGGCGATGACGGTACCGGCCATCACCAGGTTGAACTCGTCGATGTTCGAAGAGACGAGCGCCTTCAATCCGATCTGCACCGTGCGGTAGTCGTCATCGTTGGTGATCAGGAGCGGCCACAGGTACTGGTTCCAGGCGAGGAGGAACGAGAACACCGCCAGCGCGCCAACGGCGGCCCGCGAGAGCGGCACGACGACCTGGAGCATGAAGCCGATGTGGCCGTAGCCGTCCATGGCAGCGGCGTCGCGGAGGTCGCGCGGGACGGTGAGGAACGCCTGGCGCAGCAGGAAGGTGCCGAACGCCGTGGCGAGGAAGGGGACGATGAGGCCCTGGTAGGAGTCGAGCCAGCCGAAGGTCGAGATGGTCTGGTAGTTGGGAATGATGGTGACCTCCCAGGGGACCATCAGGGAGGCGAGAAACACGACGAACAGCAGGTTACGGAAGGGGAACCGCAGGAACGCGAAGGCGTAGGCGGCGAGCACTGACGTGATGACCTGTCCGATGGTGATGGCGGTGGCGACGATGAAGCTGTTGATGAGATAGCGCCCGAGCGATCCCGTCTCGAAGGCGCGTTTGTAGGTGTCCCACTGGGGATCGGTCACCAGGAGGTTCGGCGGGTACGAGAAGATCTCCTCGACGGGCTGGAGGGAGTAGACGACGGTGATGTAAATGGGCGTGAGGATGATCGCGGCAGCGATGGTGAGGGCGGCGTACTGTGCCGCTTCGCCGAGCACGCGGCGGATGCGGAGGGGGCGCTTCCGGACGGGGCGGGCGCTAGTTGCCATAGAACACCCGCCGTTCGAGGAACCGGAACTGAATCAGCGTGAGGACCAGCACGATGAGGAACAGCGCCACGCCCTGCGCGGCGGCGACGCCCTCGTTGAAGTTGCGGAAGCCCTCGGTATAGATGGAGTAGACGAGGACGTTCGTGCGGTCGAGCGGGCCGCCCTGCGTGAGGATGTCGATCTGTCCGAAGGACTGGAACGCATTGATGGTAAGCACCACGACTGCGAAGAGGAGCGTCGGCGACAGCATTGGCAGCGTGACGTTGAAGAGGCGCGACACGGCGCCGGCGCCATCGATCTTCGCGCTCTCGTGCAGTTCCTCGGGGATGGTCTGGAGCCCGGCGAGGATCACGATGAAGGTGAAGCCCAGGTTGAGCCAGATGGTGGTGAGCGAGACGGCAGGGAGCGCCCAGTCGGGGTCGCCCAGCCAGTTCACCGCCTCGAACCCGGACTCCTCGAGGCCGTAGTTGATGACGCCAAGGCTCGGATTCAGCAGGGTGAGCCACATGACGGAGGCGACGGCGACCGAGGTGGCGACCGTCGACGAGAAGATGGTGCGGTAGACGACCATGCCGCGCAGCTTCTGGTGCGCGAGCAGCGCCAGCCCCAGACCGAGCACGAGGCCGGTCGGCACGGTGAACAGCGCGAACAGCCCGGTGGTGATGAGGCTGCGGTGGAACTCGTTGGATTGCAGTACATCGAGGTACTGGTCGAAGCCCACGTAGTTGCTGCTGAGGCCGAAGGGGTCGCTGCGGAAGAACCCCAGATAGAAGGTCTTGACGAGCGGGTAGAAGGCGAACGTCGAGAACAGGGCCATGGACGGGCCCAGGAGGACGAGCGCGAAGGCCGCCTCCTTCAGCCGCGGGCGCGCGCGCCAGCGCCCAGCCGGCTTGGGCAGTGCGATGGTCACCTCGGTGGCGCTCATATCGTCCATCAGTCAATCCGCAGCGTTGTGTTCGGGTCGAACAGGTGCACGTGCTCCGCAGTCGCCGTGAGCCCGACGGTTTCGCCTTTCGCGGGCGGGGGCACGTCCGCGGGCAGGCGCACGATCGCGAACTCCTCCGGTGACAGATCGCAGATGACGTGGCGCTCGTGGCCCAGCGACTCGACGAGGCGCACAGTGGCCTTTACGGGGCCACCATCGAGGAGGAGATGCTCGGGGCGTACGCCCACGAGCAGGCCATCGAGGTTCATCGCGGCGGCGGCCGCGGCGGCGGCGGGCGGGAGCGGGATGGTGCCGCCGGGAACGTTCGCAACGAGGCCATCCCCGCCGTGCGCGACTGTGGCGCGGACGACGTTCATGGGAGGGCTGCCGATGAACTGCGCGACGAACGTGTTGGCCGGGCGTTCGTAGACCTGCTGCGGCGGACCGATCTGCTGGAGGGCGCCCTCGTTCATGATGGCGATGCGGTCGGCCATCGTCATGGCCTCGACCTGGTCGTGAGTTACGTACACAAAGGTGCGGGAGAGCTGCCGGTGCAGCTCGACGAGTTCGGCGCGGGTCTTCACGCGAAGCTTCGCGTCGAGGTTGGACAGCGGTTCGTCCATGAGGAAGGCCTGCGGCCGCCGGACGATGGCCCGGCCCAGCGCCACACGCTGGCGCTGTCCCCCGGACAGCTCCGACGGGCGGCGCTCGAGGAGCTCCTCGAGTCCCAGCCAGCGGGCGGCTTCGGCGACAAGCCTGACACGCTCGGCGCGGGGGATCTTGCGGGTGCGCAACGGGAACTCGATGTTGCGCCGAACCGTCATGTGGGGATACAGCGCGTAGCTCTGGAAGACCATCGCGATGTCCCGATTCTTCGCCTCGACGTCGGTGACCGCGACATCGCCGAACATGATCTCGCCTGAGGTGGGCTCCTCCAGGCCGGCGACGAGGCGGAGGGCCGTGGATTTACCACAGCCGGATGGCCCGAGGAGGACGAGGAACTCCTGGTCCTCGATCTCGAGGTTGAAGTCGCGCACGGCCACCACGTCGCCGAAGCGCTTGGTGACATCACGGAAGGCGATTCGGCTCATGTGGCGCTCCACCCGCCGGCAGCACGCGGGCACTCCCCCTCGCCATCTAAGTTGATTCTACGGATGTGCCGCCACAGCGGGAAGTCACGAATCCGAAGGCCAACCGGCCTTACCGCAAGCGCGGGAGGCAGGAGGCGGCGCGCCGGATGTTAGAGATGGAGGGCTCGGCTTGCCTCGGCGCGGAGTTCGCCCCGGAAGTCCGGATGGGCGACGGCGATGAGTTCCTCCGCCCGCTCCCGCAGGGTCTTGCCTCGCAAGGTAGCGATGCCGTACTCGGTGACCACGTAATCGACGAACGAGCGAGGGGTGGTCACGACGGTGCCCGGCGGCAGCACCGGCAGGATGCGAGAGTGGCGGACGCCGGTCACGGTCGTGCTGGATGGCACCGCGATGATCGACCGGCCGTCCTCGCAGACTGATGCGGCGACGGCGAACGTCGTCTGTCCGCCGGGACCGCTGTATATCTCGCCGTTGAGCGTCTCTGCGGTGACCTGGCCGGTGAGGTCGATCTGGAGCGCGTTGTTGATGGCGACGAACGCCTCTTCCTGCACCAGGATGCGCATATCGTCGGTGTGACAGAAATCCCAGAGCTCGAATGTCGGATTCAGGTGGGCGTACTGCAACTCCTCGTCGGGCATGACGGCGAAGGCAGAGCCGACGACCTTTCCGGGCGCGACCTCTTTCTTGCGGCCGGTGACGATGCCCTTCTTGACCAGATCGATCACGCCGCCGGGGATGAGCTCGGTCTGGATGCCGAGGTCGTGCTTGTCATCCAGGTACAGGGCCATGGCGGTGGTGACGTCGCCGAGTCCCATCTGCAGGGTGTCGCCGTCGCGGATCAGCTCCGAGGCGATGAGGGTGCAGATCACCTCGGCGGCCAACGCGTTCTCTTCGCTGCGAGCGGGGACGGACGCGATGGCGGTGGCGGCCGTCTCGGCCTCACACAGGTGGTCGACCTCGGAGATGTGAAGGAAGTTCTCGCCGTAGGTGCGGATAAGGCGTTCATCGACCTCGCAGATGATGTGCGTGGCGATATCGGCGACGGTGCGGCTGATCCAGACAGCGCTGCCGAAGCTCATGTAGCCGTTGTGGTCGGGCGGGGAGGTGCGGGCGAGCATGACGTTGATCTGGCCCATGGTCTCCTTGATCCAGGACTGGCGGAAGTTGGCGACGGGCACGTAGTCGGCGCGGCCGTCGCGGAGGGCCTGGCGGTCGGCGGCGCCGGCGAACACGGTGCGAAGCCGAAAGGCATCGGTGGTCTCGGGCGTGGCCCAGACGAATGGAGCGATGTAGTGGAACACGGTGACGTCGCGCAGGTCAGGGTGGCGATCGAACAGGGCATGGCAGAGGGTCGGCGGGGTGCTGGTGAACATTCCCGCGAACACACGGTCGCCGGAGTTCACGATGCGGACGGCGTCCTGCGGGGTCACGAGCTTGTCCGCGTAGCGGGAGCGCCAATCCATCGCCGTTATCGTATCGAACGGCGGCGCTTATGGGACTCTGGATTGGGCCGCGGCGACGACAGAGGGCTGAGGCGTGTCGAGCAGCGAAGTGAACACAGGTATGTTCACCGCCCACGCCCATGGCCGCGCGAGCGGGCGCGTAGCCGCGCTGTCGGTGCCGACGGCATCGACGAACGCCGTTACCGCCTCGAGGCGGTACGGCTCCGGGACGGAGATTCGCTCCGAGTTGGCGATGATGAGGTCGAGGGCCCTGGTCTTGTCCAGAAACAGCATGGGGAATGGTTGCCAGGTCACAGAACGAGATGGGATAAGGGTTCCTGCTTACGATCGTCACCAGCCGGCCCTGAGAACCAAGTTCAAAGCCGCTTGATCGCCGCCCGAAACGGCCGTCAGGGCGCCAGGCGGCCGGTGGCGGGGCTGCTGCTGGCCGGGAGTACGCCTACGGGGAGTGCGCAGGAATCCGGGCGGTTGGCCATGGTGTGACCCGTTGGTGTCGACTAGGCCCCGGGCATATGATCGACCGGGAAACGGAGGCGACGATGGAGATACAAGCGGCGGACGCGGGGCTCTCGACGGAGCGGTTGGGGCGCATCACCGAGCACCTGAACCGGCACTACATCGAGCCGGGGAAGATCGCCGGGTGCCAGACGCTGGTGGCGCGACACGGGCACGTCGCGCACTTCTCGTCGCTGGGCTACATGGACCGCGAGCGGAAACGGCCGATGGCGGAGGACACCATCTTCCGCATCTTCTCGATGACCAAACCCATCACGTCCGTCGCGCTGATGACGCTGTATGAGCAAGGGTATTTCCAGCTGAACGACCCGGTGCACCGCGTGATCCCCGAATGGCGGGACCAGCGCGTGTACGTCTCGGGCGAAGGCGAGGAGATGGAGACGCGCGAGCCGAAGCGGCCGATGACATTCCGTCACGTGCTGAGCCACACAGGCGGACTCTCGTACGGGATGACGCGACATCCCGCTGACCGGGCATACGGCGGGGCGCAGGTGATACGCGGGCGCGGTGAGACCCTGCGCTCGTTTGTGGAGAAGCTGGCGCACGTGCCCCTGCGGTACGACCCGGGCGAGCGGTGGATGTACTCGTACTCGACCGACGTGTGCGGGTACCTGGTGGAGGCCATCAGCGGAAAGCCGTTCGACGAGTACCTGCGGGAGACGATCTTCGAACCGCTGGGGATGCAGGACACGGCGTTCATGGTGGCGCCGGAGAAGGCCGGCCGGCTGACCGCAAACTACCAGCGGCAGCCGGACAAGACGCTACAGCTGATCGACGACCCCGCGACGAGCGGGTACCTCAGGATGCCGACCTTCTTCTCGGGCGGAGGCGGGCTGACGGGGACGACAGCCGACTACCTGCGCTTCTGCGAGATGCTGCGGCGCGGCGGCGAGCTGGACGGCGCGCGAATCCTCGGTTCCCGGACGATCGAGCTGATGACGAAGAACCACC
>JACRBR010000298.1 GCA_016213125.1 Chloroflexota bacterium
GATGTCGGCGCTCATCGGGCTGGCGCAGCGGGACATCAAGCGGGTGGTGGCGTACTCGACGCTGAACTCGCTGGGGCTGATGTTCGTGGCGCTGGGGGTGGGGGCGGTCGGGGCGGCGATGCTGTACCTGTTCACGCACGCGTTCTTCAAGGCGCTGCTGTTCCTCTCGTGCGGGTCGGTGATTCATGCAACGGAGGAGCAGGAGGTGGACAAGCTGGGCGGGCTGTGGAGCAAACTGCCGATCACGGCGCCGGCGTTCCTGGTCGGCATGCTGGCGATGGCGGGGCTCGTGCCGCTGTCGGGTTTTTGGGCGAAGGACGAGATCCTCGTCGGGCTGCGGCACGCGGACCAGACGGGCGCGCTGGTAATCGTGCTGATCACGCTGCCGATCACGGCGATGTACATGATGCGGCTGTTCATCCTGACGTTCCTGGGCGAGCCGAGGGACCACCACGTGCAGGAGCACGCGCACGAGTCGGCGCCGTCGATGACGGGGCCGCTGGTGCTGCTGGCGGTGCTGGCCGTCGTCGCCGGATTCGTGGTGTTCGAGGGAATCGGGGATGCGCTCGGGTTCCACAGCGGGTTCATGGGGTTCGTGTACAACCTGGCGGAGGGGCCGGAGGAGTTCAGCGTGAACTGGGGCCTCTCGATCTTGTCGGTGGTGCTGGTGGGCACGGGGCTGGGCGCCGGGTGGTTCTTCTGGGCGGGTGAGGCGAAGCCGGCGAAGGTGGCGGGCGACTTCTCGCCGTTCGGGTACCGGATGTTGCTGAACCGGTTCTACATCGACGAGCTGTACCAGTTCGTGATCGACAAGTTCGTGCTGGCGGCGGGGCAGGCGGTCGCGTGGTTCGACCGGGCCGTCGTGAACGACAGCGGCGTGAACGGTACGGGCGAGGTGACGGACCTGGCCGGGCGGCTGGGTAAGTATCAGCAGACGGGCAAGATGCCGAACTACGCGCTGGGGATCGTGGTAGGCGTGGTGGTCATCGCGATCGTGGCGTTCGGATACAGGACGTAGGGACAGATGCACTCGGGCTACTGGGTACTGGCGACCATCGGCATCCCGCTCATCGCGGCGGCGCTGCTGCTGTTCGTGCCGGAGACGCCGCGCGGGAAGGACATCGTGCGCTGGTTCAGCGTGCTCGTCGGCGCGGTGCTGTTCGGGCTCTCGGTGTACATCTTCTTCGCGTACGAGGTCGACAAGGGGGAGGGGTACCAGTTCTTCATCCGGTACAACTGGCTGGAGAACGTGGGCTTCCTGGGCGAGAACGGGATCTCGCTGGCGTTCGGGGTCGACGGCATCGCGGCGCCGATGATCCTGCTGAACGGGATCGTGTGCTTCGGCGGGGCGCTGATCTCGTGGAAGATCGACCATCACAACAAGGACTTCTTCATCCTGTTCTGGGTGCTGGTATCGGGCGTGTTCGGGACGTTCGCGGCGCTGGACCTGTTCTTCTTCTTCTTCTGGTACGAGGTCGCCGTGCTCCCGATGTACCTGTTGATCGCCATCTGGGGATCGAGCAGCGCCTTCGAGACATTCGCGCGGACGAAGGAATACTCGGCGATGAAGCTGACGATCATGCTGGTCGCGGCTTCGATCCTGATCTTCATCGGGATCTTCGCGGTGTTCCACGAGGCGGGTCTGGGGACGTTCGACCTGCAGGTGCTGTACGCGCCGGAGAACCGGCTGGACCCGGACACGCAGAAGTGGATCTTCCCGCTGTTCGCCATCGGGTGCGGAGTGCTGGCTGGCCTGTGGCCGTTCCACACGTGGTCGCCGGACGGCCACGTGGCGGCGCCGACGGCGGTATCGATGCTGCACGCAGGCGTGCTGATGAAGCTGGGGGCGTTCGGGATCATCCGGCTGGGGATCCAGCTTCTGCCGGAGGGGGCGGAGTTCTGGATGCCGGGGCTGATGATCCTGGCGACATTCAACGTGGTGTACGGCGCGTTCTCGGCGACGGCGCAGCGCGACTTCAAGTACATGATCGGGTACTCGTCGGTGAGCCACATGGGCCTGGTGATCATGGGGCTGTCGACGATGAGCGTCATCGGGGTGAACGGCGCGGTGCTGCAGATGTTCGCGCACGGCGTGATGACGGCGACCTTCTTCGCCATGGTGGGGTCGATCTACGACCAGACGCACACGCGCGACATGCGGCTGTACAGCGGGATCGTGAACCGCATGCCGCTGTTCGTGTTCTTCTTCGCGGTGGCGGGGCTGGCGTCGCTGGGGCTGCCGGGGCCGGCCGGGTTCGTGGCCGAGTTCCATATCTTCCTGGGTGCGTTCCAGACCTACCCGTGGGCGGCTGCGCTGGGCATCTTCGCGGCGGGCATGACGGCCGTGTACATCCTGCGGATGATGGCGATGTCGATGTTCGGGCCGGAGGACACGCACTTCCCTGACCTGAAGGAAATGACGTACCTGGAGCGCGCGACCGGCGTGCTGATGCTGTCGTTCATGTTGTTCATGGGTCTGTGGCCGGCGCCGTTCATCGACCGGATCCAGGAGACCGTGCAGAACCTTCCGGGGGTCTCGTGATCGCGTCGGACCTGAACTTCGACTACGCGCTGTTCATCCCGGAATTCCTGCTGGGCGGGCTGGTGGTGCTGCTGGTGGCGCTGGACCTGTACGTGCCGCAGGTCAAGAAGTCGTGGCTCTCGTACGTGGCGGCCGTGGGGCTGCTGATCGTCGCGGGGGTGTCGCTGGCGTGGATCGACAAGGACGGCGACTTCGCGGGGATCATCGCGGTCGATGATTACACCACGTTCTTCCGCGTGTTCTTCATGTTGACGGCGGCGGTGGTGTGCCTGGTCTCGGGGAAGCTCATCGAGGAGAAGTTCAGCCACCCGGGGGAGTACTTCGCGCTGCTGGTGCTGTCGACTATTGGGGCGATAGGGATGGCGGCCTCGCGGGAGCTGATGACGGCGTACCTCTCGCTGGAGCTGCTGTCGTTCA
>JACRBR010000299.1 GCA_016213125.1 Chloroflexota bacterium
ACCGCCCTTACTTGAGATGACCGAATCACTGGATTGCGGTGATCTTGATGCCGGCCTGGGTCTTGTAGGCGCGGTTGATGGCTACGAGCAGGACGGTGATGCCTTCGACGAGCTTTGCGTTGGAGAGCGGGCCTCCGTCGACGCCGCGGACACCCTTGATCTGTTCCGCCAGGGCCATGATCTGCTTCTTGGCGTCGGGATCGGCGGCGCAAACGACGACGTCAGCGTCGAGCGGGCCGCCCTTCAGGAGCTTCTTCGCGCTGAGGTTCTGGAATGCCGCGACGACGGTCGACCCGGGAAGGAGCGCCTGCTCGTGCTCGGCCGCGGAGCCTTCGGGGACGGCGAGGAGAGACGCTTTGCCGCCTTCGAAGGACATGGGGACGACGGTGCTGACGACGATCTTGCCTGCCAACGCATCGGCGAGCCCGGGGAGCGTGGCCTCCTGCGCGCTGTAGGGCGTGGTTACGACGACGATGTCGGCGGCAGCCGCCTCCGCGTTGGCGGCGCCGGTGATTGGGAGAGCTGCATCCTTCGCCTTGAGCTCCTCGACGGCGGCCTCCGCCTTCTCGATAGCGCGCGAGCCGATGACGCATGCGTGTCCCGCGAGGGCGAAGCGATAGGCGAGACCCATGCCCTCCTCGCCGGTGCCGCCGATGAAACCAATCTGCATCTACTTCACGGCCCAGGCGACGTAGATGCGGGCGCCGTAGTTGATGTGCGTGCCATCGTAGTACTTGCCCATGGCGGCCTTCAGCTCATCGATGACGGCGCCTGGCGCCGTGTCGAGCGCTCGCTGGGTGGCGGGCTGGGTCGCGCGCATGAACTGGATGTGGCTCTCGGGTGGGCCCGGCCACGGCCAGGCGACGTCTCGCTTCTCTTCGTGGACATCGGAGAAGCCGGCATCGCGCATCTTTGCGGAGAGCGAACCCGGCTCTGCGAAGGTGAACGGAGTGAGGGCGCCGGGCGGTGGTGGCTGCACAAGCCCGTGCGCGGCCAGGACGCTATTCGTCACCTGGAACATCGGGTTCTCAGCGGCGGGGCCCCAGACGACGAACGCGGCGCGGCCGACGGGCCTGAGCACGCGGTGGACCTCGCTGAGCGCGCGCACTGAGTCGGGGCAAAACATGATGCCGAAGCGGCAGGTGACCCGATCGAAGCTGGCGTCGTCGAAGGGGATGTTCTCCGCATCGACGCGTCGGAACGACATGTTCGACAGGCCACGCTTGCGGGCATTCTGCTCGGCGGCGGTCAGCATCTCATCCGTGAGGTCGGTGCAGACGACGGAGCCGCCGGGCTGGACGCGCTGCGCCACGGTCATCGACGGCTCGCCCGTGCCACCGGCGAGGTCGAGGACCGTGTGCCCGGGCTTGAGATCGGCGGCGTCCACCAGGGCGAGCGTCGCCTCTCTCGAAGATCCGGCGAGCAGGTCGTGCTGCTCCGCCCAGGTGCGAGCGGCGGTCGACCACTGCTCGTGCATCTGGCTCTTCTGTTGTTGCTGTTGATCTGTTGTCATCGCTTCACCTCCGGTGCTCCAGACAGAGATTCGCCGATGTGTCGGGCTGCTCGGCCGCTAGTGCATTTCACTGCCGCCGGTGACGTTGATGGACTCGCCGGTGATGTTGTCCGCCTTGCAGAGGAATGCGACCGCCTGTCCGATGTCCTCGACGGTCTGCGGACGCTTCAGCGGGACGTTCTTCACCGCCGCCTGCTCCCACGCCTCTTCCTTGCTGACGCCGGTGCCGAGGGCAATGGCCGGCAAGAGCACCTCGCGCCACATGTAGGTGTCCACTTCGCCGGGGCAGACAGCATTCACGGTGACGTCGAACTGACCCATCTCCTCGGCCAGCGCCTGGGTGAAGCCGATGACGGCGAACTTCGAGGTGCAGTAGGCGGAGACGCCGCCCCTGCCGCTCTTGCCCGCCATCGACGAGAGGTTGACGATGCGACCCTTTCGCCGCTGCATCATGTGCGGGGCGACCGCCTTCGAGCAGAGGAACGTGCCCTTTACGTTGATGTCCTGGATGAAGTCCCAGTCCTCCTCGGCGAACATGAACACGGGGCCGACCTTGATGACGCCGGCGTTGTTCACGAGGATATCGACCTGGCCCCAGGCATCGATGGTCTTCTGGACCATGGCCTGGCACTGGGCGAAGTCGCGCACGTCGACGTCGATGGCGACAGCGTCGGAGCCCAGGCGCTTGATCCCGGCGATGGTCTCATCGCGGTCGGCGCTCGTGGCGGGCAGGTCGGCGATAGCGACGCGGGCGCCTTCCTTCGCGAGTTCGTAGGCGATGCCGCGGCCGATGCCGCGCGCGCCGCCGGTGACGATGGCTACCGTGCCTTTGAGGTCCATGGTGGTGTACTCCATTCGGACTGGGGTCGGGTGTCATTGTCCGGGACGGGGGTGCTAGAAGCTAGAAGCAGGAGGTGAGAAATGAGAGCGCTCAGCCTGGAGTCCCGACTATTGACTTAGGGCAAAAAGTTGCAGCGGCCGGGTGGCTGAAGGTAGGATCGGGGGACATAGGCGCGAGCGAAGAAGATGCACGGGTTCGCCCCGTGCGCCTGACGCTGGCGGGGCTTGCCCTGCCGACGATGAGGCGTGCGGGGCGTTTCATTTGTGGACGCAGCAGGCTGCTCCCCTACGATGGAGGTGCATGATGGCAGGCGCAGACGAGATCCAGTGGGCGCGGCGCGTGAAGCCTGAGGTGATCCGCCGGCTGTACACGCGCGACGCCAAGGGGATCGTCGATGAGGAGCTGATCGACGAGGTGGGGTACGCCATGTACGCGCGGTGCCACAGCATCCGC
>JACRBR010000301.1 GCA_016213125.1 Chloroflexota bacterium
AGCAGCGTGGGCAAGAAGAAATTCGGATACCAGCCCGAGGCACCCCAGCCGGGCGCCCTGGATCGCCTCTGGGACAACCGCACGTTCCGCATCGTGGGCGGCGCTGTGATCGTGGCCGTCTTCGCTATCATCGCGATCGCCGCGGTCACGCTCCTCGGCGGCGACGAACTCAGCAAGTCGGAGACGCGGCTGCTGCCACCAACACCATCGGGCGCCGCGCCGAACCTTGAGCGCAGCGCCGCTGCCGACACGCTCGCCAACAAGACGTGGGACGCCATGTCCGAGGAGGAACGCCAACTCGTCGAGTCAGAGGTGAACCGCGTGTTCGACGCGGCGACGTTCCGCGCCTCCAACGAGATCGTGCTGGGCATCGATGTGTTTCGGCGCGACGGCAAGACGCTGGTGTCGCGGCAGTACCAGCAGATCGAAACCACGCCCGGCGAGCCGGCGCTCGCCGAGCAGACCATCGTCTACTGTCCCGACGGCGAGAGCTGGAAGCCGTATCGCTACATCGTGACGCCAATCCAGAAGCAGATGGATGAACGGACGCCATCGCAGTCGCCTCGCCCGTGGAACGAGGTCGTCTCCGACATCGACTGGTCCAGCGTGACGGACCTGGGATGGAAGGACATCGGCGGACGGCGGGCCCATGGCTTTGACGTGCGCTTCAACTTCGCGGGAGGAAGTACCGGTGATGCGCAGGCCACACCCGGAGCGGAGCGGCGCGCGCGGTACTGGTTCGACGTCGAGAACGCCCGTCTGCTCGAGCGCGGCCAGATAACGGAGGATCCAGACGTGGAGCGGCAGGCGAACTACAGCCTCGACTACCGGCAGCCCCCGGATCTGCACATCCCCGACGATCTCGAGAAGCCCGCGTGCGTGCAGGAGGTCCTGGCGCAGGTCCAGGGCTGACCCCGGTTGCGGCGCCTCCCCTTCACCTGATAGCTTTCCGCCAACGGCGACGACCGGGACGAGTAGCGTCCACCGTCCGGCCCCAGCGAGAGCGCACCTGGTGCAAGCGCTCGCCGGCGAAGACGCGAACACCACCCGCGATGCCGCATCCCGACCGCGCACGCTGCGCACGTAGGCGATGCCGCTTGGCCCCGTTAGCGGCCCCAGTGAGCTTGCCTTATCCGCGCTAACGTGTTCGGAGCGGGCGAGGAACCAGGGTGGAACCACGGAGCGCGCCCCGTCCCTGTGACGGTGGCGCGCTTCATTGTGTTCGGAGTGTTCGGAGTGTTCGGAGGCCCCTGCCATGTCCCTGGATCAGTACCCGCGCGACGAACGGCTGTACCGGATGCGCCACTCCGCCGCCCATGTGATGGCCGAGGCGGTGCTGGAGATGTTTCCCGAGGCCCAGTTCGCAATCGGCCCGCCCATCGACAACGGCTTCTACTACGACTTCCTCCTCACGCGCGCGCTCACGCCGGAGGATCTGCCGGTCATCGAAACGCGGATGCACGAGAGGCTCTCGTCCAACGTTCCGTTCGAGCACAGCGAGATGTCGAAACCAGAGGCGCTGAAGCACTTCGCCGGACAGCCCTTCAAGGTCGAGCTGATCGAAGGCATCACGGACGAAAAGGTGTCGATCTACCGGCAGGGCAACTTTGTAGACCTTTGCGAGGGCCCGCACGTCGAACGCACGGGGCAGGTGCCGCCGTTCAAGCTCGTGAACGTGGCGGGTGCGTACTGGCGTGGGGACGAGAAGCGCCCGATGCTCCAGCGCATCTACGGCATCATGTTCGAGACGCAGGAGGAGCTGGACGACTACCTGCACCGCATGGAGGAGGCGGCCCGGCGCGACCACCGCAAGCTCGGCCGGGAGCTGGAGCTGTTCACCACGAATGACCTCATCGGCTCGGGGCTGCCGTCGCTGCTGCCGAAGGGCGCGACGGTGCGGCGGCTGCTGGAGGAGTACATCCAGAAGCAGGAGCGGCAGGCGGGCTACCAGCACGTGTACACGCCGATCCTCGGCAAGGTCGAGCTCTACAAGACATCGGGGCACTGGGAGCACTACCGCGACAGCATGTACCCGCCGATGTCGATGGAGCACGAGGAACTGGTGCTGCGGCCGATGAACTGTCCACACCACATCCTGATCTACCAGAACGGGCTGCACAGCTACCGCGACCTCCCGATCCGCATCGGTGAGATGGGGACGATGTACCGGTACGAGAAGTCGGGCGTGGTCGGCGGGCTGAGCCGGGTGCGGGCGATCAACCTGAACGACGCCCACATCTTCTGCATCAACGACGAACAGCAGATCAAGCGCGAATTCGCGGGCGTGATGCGACTCGTGGAGCGCGCATACGCGACGCTGGGGATCAAGGACTACGCTTACCGCCTGTCGTTGCGCGACGCCGACAAGGAGAAGTACGTTCAGAACGACGCGATGTGGGAGATGGGCGAGCGCGTCCTGCGCGAGGCAATGAACGAGCTGGGCTTGCCGTTCGTCGAGGCGCCGGGCGAGGCGG
>JACRBR010000303.1 GCA_016213125.1 Chloroflexota bacterium
ATGTCGAGTGTGACAGCCTGGGACCCGGCGCCGGCGACTGCGAAGTGGACGACGACTGCGACCACCGCCTCCCGGGCGGCGGCGGCGATTTTGACGAGGACTGCGACGACGACCACCGTGGCCGTGACCACGAGGAGGACGACGATGACGATGACCACCATGGTGGTGACGGCGAAGACGGCCACCACCACGGCGGAGACGACAACTAGCGGACAGCGTTCCTGACGCGGCCCACACCACTAGGAAGAACCCCTGATAGGGCGAGGAGCGTGGCTCCTCGCCCTTCCCGCTTCCGCGCGCGACATCCGATACTAGTGCGAGGAACAGGGCGCATCAGGGTCGTGGTATCCTGCAACGAACCCGTCCCGGTCCTCGGAAAGAGCCAACGTTGGGATCCCGCCTGACCGTCTACCGACCCGGACTCGTCGCCTACGGCCGCGCATACGACATGCAGCAACGGCTCGCGGCGACCGTGCGCGCGGGCGAGCGCCCGTCGCTCATCCTCCTTGAACATCCGCCCACGTACACGCTCGGCGTACGCGGCGACGCGGCCCACATCCTCGCGGGCGAGGCTCGCCTGCATGCCCTCGGCGCCGAAGTGACCCGCACGGACCGTGGCGGCGACGTTACCTTCCACGGCCCGGGCCAGATCGTCGGTTATCCCATCGTCGATCTGCGCGCGCTGGGCATCGGGGTCGCCGACTACGTGCGCGGCCTCGAGGCCATGCTCATCGCTACGCTCGCGGGCTTCGGCATCGCGGCCGGGCGCTCCGAGCGGAACCGAGGTGTCTGGGCCCGCGATGCGAAAATCGCCGCCATCGGTGTGCGCGTCGCCCGCGGCGTCACCACGCACGGCTTCGCTCTGAACGTGAACACCGACCTGTCGTGGTTCACCCACATCGTCCCCTGCGGCCTCACGGATGCGACCGTCACGTCGATGGCACAGCTCGCGGGCCGCGCGTTTGACATACAACACGTCGAAGATGCCATCATCGAGGCCTTCGCGCGCCAATTCCACCTCGACCCCGACACCGTAGGGGCGCAGCCTGCTGCGCCCTCCTCCGAACCCGCGGAGGTGCCCGCATGACCGCGACTGGCCTCCAACCCGCTTCCGCCCGCAAGCCCGAGTGGCTGAAGGTGCGTTTCCCCGCAGGCGACCGTCACCAGAAGCTGCAGCGCCTCATGCGCGAGCACGGGCTCAACACAGTCTGCGAGGAGGCGCGCTGCCCCAACATCGGTGAGTGCTGGAACGCCGGCACCGCCACCTTCATGATCCTGGGCGAGGTCTGCACGCGCTCGTGCGGCTTTTGCGCCGTCACCACCGGCCGCCCCGCCGCCCTCGACCACCTGGAGCCATATCGCGTGGCGAAGGCCGTCGCCTCGCTGCGCCTCGACTACGTCGTCATCACCTCCGTCAACCGCGACGAGTTGGAGCTTGGTGGCGCTGACATCTTCGCCGCCTGCATCAGCGCCATCCGCCGCCACGACCCATCGATCCGCGTCGAGGTGCTGATCCCCGACTTCAAGGGCGACTGGAAGGCGCTCGCGATGGTCGTCGATGCGCGCCCCTTCGTCCTCAACCACAACATCGAGACCGTGCCGCGCCTGTACAGCCGCGTCCGCCCGCAGGCGGTGTACGGGCGGTCACTGGAGCTCATCGCGCGCGCCAAGGCTCAGGCGCCCGACATGCTCACCAAGTCCGGCTTTATGGTCGGCCTCGGCGAGACGCTCGACGAGACGCTCGCCATCATGCGCGACCTGCGGGACCACGGCTGCGACATCCTCACCGTCGGCCAGTACCTGCGGCCCACGAAGCAGCACCTCCCCGTAGAGCGCTACTGGAACCCCGATGAGTTCCAAGCCTTCCGCGACGCCGGACGCGACCTCGGCTTCACCCACGTCGAGGCCGGCCCCCTCGTCCGCTCCTCCTACCACGCCGAGAAACAATCGTTGCCTGGCGACTCCGCGCGTGTAGGGGCACGCGGCCGCGTGCCCGCCACTGCGTCCGCGTCCGATTTCCACGACGCGATCACGGCCGACACCATTATCCCCCTCGAAGAGGTGGACCGTGCCTGAATACGACATCGCCATCATCGGCGGCGGGCCCGGCGGATACGTCGCCGCCATCCGCGCCGCCCAGCTCGGCCAGAAGGTGGCACTCGTCGAGAAGGAGCGCGTCGGCGGCCTGTGCCTGAACTGGGGCTGCATCCCCAGCAAGGCCCTCCTCTGGAACGCCGAGGTCGTCGAGCTGATGCGCGACGCCGAAACCTACGGCGTCTCCTTCGACAACCTCCGGCTCGACATGGGCAAGGCCATCGACCGCAGCCGCCAGATCGTCGACCAGATGGTGAAGGGCGTCGAGTTCCTCCTCGCCAAGAACAAAGTCGACGTCATCACCGGCGAAGCTGCCTTCGAGACGGCGCGCCGCCTGCGCGTCACGGGCCGCGACGAGCCACTCGACGCGAAGAGCGTGATTATCGCCACTGGCGCCCGGCCCCGTACCATCCCCGGCCTCGAGACCGACGGCGACGTCATCATCAACAGCACCGGCGCCCTCGCCCTGCGCGACACGCCCGAAAGCGTCGTCATCGTCGGGGGTGGGCCGATCGGCGTCGAGTTCGCGACCTTCTGGTCAGCCTATGGCGCGCAGGTAACCATCATCGAGCTGCTCGACCACCTGCTGCCGCTCGAGGACGAAGAGGTGAGCATCCAGCTCGAGCGCGCTTTCAAGAAGCGTGGCATCAAGTTCCTGCTTGGCGCGAAGGACACGACGGCGAAAGCCGCCAATGGCCGCGCCACGGTCACCTGCACCGCGAACGGCAAGGAGCAGGTCATCGACGCCGACAGAGTCCTCGTCGGCATCGGCTTCGAGGCCAACGTCGCCTCCCTCGGCCTCGACCGTATCGGCGTCCAGGTGGAGCGCGGCTACGTGAAGGTCGACGACCGCCTGCAGACGGCGGCGAAAGGCGTGTACGCGATCGGCGACGCCACCGGGATCCTCAACATGGCCCACGTCGCCTCCGCCATGGGCGTCATGGTCGTCGATCGCATCGCCGGCCACGACTCCCCCGCCCTCAACTACGCCCACATGCCCCGCGCCACCTACTGCCACCCCGAGGTCGCCGGCATCGGCCTTACGGAGAAGCAGGCGCGGGATCAGGGATTCTCCGTAAAGATCGGGAAGTTCCCCGTCCGCGCCAACGGCCGCGCGAAGGCGATGAACATGGTGGACGGCCTGGTGAAGGTCGTCGCCGACGCCGAATCCGGCGAAACGCTCGGAGTCCACATGGTCGGCCCCATGGTCACCGAGCTCCTCGGCGAAGCCTCGCTGGGCATGACGCTGGAGATGACCCCGCGCGAGCTGGGATGGACCGTCGCCGCCCATCCGACGCTGGCCGAGTGCGTGAAAGAGGCGGCGCTGGCCGTTGAGGGCGAAGCGATCCACTTCTGGACGGAGTGATGTCTTTGGAAATGAATCTCCCGCTGGACGAATTCACCGTCGAGGAGGCGCGCCCCGTATGAGCAGCATCCTCGGCCGGAAGCCCACGACCACGCGCGGCGAAGGTGGCCCCGACCCCATCTCCCTCCTCGCCACGATGATGCAGATCCGCCGCTTCGAGGAGAAGGCGGCGGAGATGTACGCGCGCGGCAAGATCAAAGGTTTCCTTCATCTCTATATAGGACAGGAGGCCATCGCCACCGGCGCTATCGCCGCCCTCCGCTCCGACGACTACATCGTCAGCCACTACCGCGAGCACGGCCACGCGCTCGCCCGCGGCCTGGAGCCCGGCCGCGTCATGGCCGAGCTGTTCGGGCGCGAGACCGGCGTCACCGGCGGCCGCGGCGGCAGCATGCACCTCTTCGACGCCGCGAAATCCTTCATGGGCGGCTACGCCATCGTCGCCGGCCACATGCCCCTCGCA
>JACRBR010000300.1 GCA_016213125.1 Chloroflexota bacterium
GGATGACGGGTGCGACCATGGCTGCCTCCTAGTAGGCGACGGCCGTCAGGTGACGGTTGAACGAGACGGCGAACGAGACGGAGGTGAAGCCGCCGGTGGTCACGGTGATCACCCGTACGTAGCGCCGGATGGTGGCGGTGAGGCCGGTCTGGATGCGTTCTGCGACGTTGGCGGCGGTGATCTGAGTGAAGCCGCCGCTGGCGATGTCCGCCCAGGCGGCGTTGTCGGCCGAGTCCTGGAGCTTGATGGTCACGTCCGTGCCCGTGAACGCCGTCACCTGCAGGTAGGCGCTCAGCCCGAAGAGGGTGGAGACAGCGCCGTAGTCGATGGACGCCCCGTTGGTGGCTGCCACGTCGGTCCGCAGTCCAGCGGTGAGCAACTCGCCCATCTCGATGCCGTAGCCGTTCGCCTGCGCCTGGACGGAGAACCCCAGGGAGCCGTCGCCCGGGCGGCTGAGCTTGTAGTCGGCCTGCTTGGCAACGAGGCCGACGCCGGCGTTCCCGATCGACTGTCCTCGGCAGTAGAGGAGATGCACGTCCGCAGTCGGCAGGGCGCTCAGGACGACGAAAGTCGACCCTGCCCCGGCCGCGCGGTTGGCCGCGGCGCCATCGTTGAAGTAGGTCGCGAAGTCGATCACGCCGTCGCGCTGGAGCCCGAGGCGCTCCTTCGCGCTCGCGTTGATCCCGGGGACTTCCTGGACGGCTGGGCCGCCCCCGAGTGAGTTGATGGACGCCACGTCGCCGCTGAGGTTGCGGCCGCCCACAAAGAGCAGGTCGCCGAGCCCGTTACTTTTCGCCATCGCTGACCTCCTTCACGGCTCCGATGGAGAGCCAGTCCTTGATGGCGCTCGCGGGCGCGTCGCTCACATCGTCGCCAGCGTTCCGGTCGACCCACCCGTCGCCCTTGCGCCAGCTCACCCCTCGTTCGGCCACGTACTTCTTGCTCATGCAGCGAGAGCCTCCCCTTCGAGGTTGTCCAGTTGGAGTTCCATCGAGAGCACCCGGTAGAGCCCGCGCGTGTTCGAACCGCTCGCGATGGGCAGGTCCGCGTAGCCGAGTTGCGAATCCCCGATGTCCAGGTCCGTCAGGTTGCTGTTGATGACGCTGTTCGCCCGGAAGCGCCGGCGGATCGACGTGTCGATGGTGGCGATGTCCGCCTCCCAGGCGCCGAGCGTCGCTCGCTCCGCCTGCATCGGCCAGAGACAGAGAATCTGGATGCGCGCGGCGTACATGACGTTGCCCATCGTCTCGGGGCCAGCGCTGGCGGCGGTGCGGCCGAGATACCAGAAAGAGGCGTAGGGGCCGCCCAGGGGCAGCCCGATGGGTTCGCCCTGGATGACGTCGACGAACGCCGCGTCCCCGGCCGTGTTGAGCACCGCCGTCAGTTCGGTGTCGATCGCCGAGAAGATGTCCGCCCACACCGGCACCTGCTCCGTCATTCGAGCACCACCTGGACGCGCCTCGCGATGCGCTCCTCAGGCTGCATCTGGCGCAGCACCGTCGTGGTCCGGGCGAAGATGTCGAAGCCCTTCCGCATCTTCACGCCGCCCCGGAGGCCACGGGCGATCCACGTCCGCGTCGGGCGGTCCGCGTCGGGCCAGACGGCGGTCGGGAGGATCTTGGCGTAGCCGATGACGTCGAGACTCGAACGGACGAACACGACGTCAACGGAGCGCAGGAACTGCCCCGTGCGGACGAACCCGCCGGCGCTGATCTGCGCCATCATCACGTCGTCGCCCTCGTCGGCGAGTTCCTCGATGCCCTCCGCCACGGCCTGCTTGAAGTTGCGGACGACGTTCGGGTCGAAGAGCGGCCCGTCGAGTTCGATGAACTGGTTCGGCTTTCGAGACATCTCAAACAACCGCCCAGCGCTTATAGCGCTTCACCGTGTTTCGCCAGCGGGCGTAGGAGGCGCGGATGGTGGTTGTCCCGGCAGCGCCGGAGAGGTCGCCCACGAGCGTCGCCTGGGCGGACATGCCGCTCTGGGTGTCCCATCGAAGCCCCGTCACGCGTTCCTTGACGGCCATCTCCACGTCGCGCGGGTAGCGCCGGCGGGTGACGGCGGCGCCGTTCGAATGGGTGGCCGCCGTGGTCCCGTTGATGCCGCGGACCACCGTCAGAGTGTTGGTCGAAACGGCGGTGACCTCGAGCTGCTCCGAGTCGATCCAGAGGGTGTCCCCAGGCTCTACGGAGTGGCCGGCGGTCATGGTGGCGCTGGTCGCCGCCGCATCCGTGATGGCCGCCCCCAGCGTCCCCGCGGCCTCCGTCTCGTTGCTGTACCCGGCGAGCCCGACGATCTGGATCTCCCGGCCGCGGGTGTTTCGCTGCCAGGTGCTCAGAAGGGTGCTCTCCGGGTGGATGTCGATCCGGACGTACGGGGTGTACGCCGCGTCATCCTCGCCTCGCCAGAGCACAAAGTCCGTGCCCTCCACCAGCGTCAGGCCGTAGCTCCAGTCCGCGTCGTCGTCGACTTTCAGCGTCGTGATGGAGATGAGGTCGAAAGGGAGCCAGAGCTGGCGACCCCAGTTGTTCGCCTCGCACGGCCGCGGCACCGTGACGTACCGCGTGGCGAGCTGCGCGTGGAAGTGCCGCCCGGTCTCGCTCACCAGCTCGCCGCTCACGTCGGCGACGCTCTGGAGGATGCCCAGCACGGTATCGGTGGTGTTGGCCATGGCACTCACACCACCGAGGTCGCGCTTGACGTGCGAGAGACGGCACAGGTTGTTCATGCGGCCCCCTACTTGCGGTAGAAGACCGTCACCACGGCATGGTTGGTGATCGAGTTGCCGCCAGCGATCGCGACGTTCACACCCTGGTCGACGACGTAGGGGACCGGGTGGACCCCGTTCACCTCGGACGCGAGAAGGTTGGCGTTCGCGCTGTCGACGGCCTTCGCCCGCGGTGCGAAGTAGGCGTCAGTCAGGGAGTTGTTGACGTTGAGGAGCGTCACACCCGTGCGCTTGTCCGTGATCGTGATGTCCGTGGTCGCGGGCGCGTTCGCGTCGTGGTTGACGTAGATGCCGACAATCTCGCCGACGAACGTCTCGCTGTCGCTGTTACCAGCGCCGGAACCGGCGGCTCCAGTCGTGGTCACGCCGATGGTTGCAGACTTGAGGATACCCATGGTTCGTCCCCCTTACCGGGTGCGTGGTGGGGCCGGGCTGCCCGGCCCCCTGGGCGGCGTGGATTAGAAGCCGGTGACCTCGGTAAAGGCAGTCGGCCGGATCGTCTTGAAGGCAGCGCGCATGGTGGCCATGAGGCTGATGCGCCGCTTCACGAAGTCGTCGTCGTTGAGGCCGCTGAGGACCTCGATGCCGGAGCGCATCCAGAGGCGCGCACCGCGGGCGAAGTTGCCCACCAGCGGCGTGCCGTCCGTGAAAACCGTCGAGACGATGAAGGGGATACCCCAGATCGTCCGTGGCCCCTGCAGGTTCGGGTCGCCCATCAGGTAGCGGCCGCTGGCGTCGGTCTCCAGGATCAGGTCCTGGTAGTCGTTCGGGTGGATGCCGATGTAGTCGGGCTCCATCCGGACGCCGGCGGCGATGCGGACCTTGGTGATGCCCTTGTGGATCGCGTCAGGACGGGCGTCAGAGCCGCGCGCCTGGGCCTGGGTGACCGCGGTGTAGATGCCCTCGATCTCGTCGCCAGTACCGGCGCCGTTCGCGATCTGCGTGTCGAGACGGTCCACCACGTCGAGCACGAGCTCTCCCTCGACGATGGAGCGCATCTGCCCGGCGTCCGCCATCGCGCGGCGGGTGATCGGCACGTAGTGGACGAACTCCTGGACGTTCACCGTGGCGGTCGCGAACGGATACACCGATTCGGGGGCGTTGTTCGCCTCCGCCGTCTCAGCGGCGTTGTTGGTGGGCGCCGACTGGGTGACGTATTCGACCACGTCGCTGTCGGTCTCGGCCCGCCCGACGACCGCCGCGAGCGTGGGCGTCTTGCGGACGTACTCGACGAAGCCGGGCTGAAGGTCGTTCTGGATGAACGGCCCGGCGCTGGTGGCGCTGCCACCCGTGATCGCCGTGGCAGCGAACCCACCGCGACCATAAAGCATGCGCTGGGTCTCAGCGCGGCTCATGAGCGGGATCCCAGCGCGGAAGACATCGCTCATCTGGCTGAACTGCGCATCGCCGATGGAGAGCGCGAGCTTCTGAGCCGCCCGGTAGGACTCATGCTCCGTCACGCGGGCTCCGAACTGGAAGATGCTGTCCACGTGCGAAGCGCCGGGGCCGTCCGGGATCGGCAGTCGCGCGCTCGCGGGCGCCCGGGTGCCGTCCCATCCCTGGGCCAGCGCGAGCTTTTCCTTGAGCCCTTCGGCTTCCTGGGCCTTCACGTCGTACGCCTTGAACGCCACATCGAGTTTCTCGAAGTTGGCCTCGGCGAGCGGGTCGGCCCCGCTGGCCTCCATGTCGGCTCGGAGCTTGGCCGCCGCGGCGTAGGCCACCGCGGCTTCCTGTTCGGTGGCGCGGAGCGCCCTGAGGATGTTTTCCGTGGTGAGCGAAACGCCCATTACCCTTCTCCTGTGCTTGCGCCCGCGAGGGCCGGGATGCGCCACTTCGCGACCTGCCAGGCGCGAGCGATCCGCTCCGCCGACAGTTCGATAGGGCCGGTTTGTGGGGACGGGGAAGTTGTCGCCTGCGCGGCCTGGCGTGCCGCAACGCCTCCCCGTGCCAGTCGGGCCGCGGCCTCGCCGATGGTTTCGATGCGGTCGACCATGCCGGTCTTGAGGGCATCTGCCGCCATCAACATCCGCCCCTGGCCGTAGTCAGCGCGGACCTTCTCGGCGGTGATCCCGCGTCCGGCAGCAACGTCGGCGACAAACATCGCGTCGTACGCGTCGACCTTCGCCTGGATGTCCGCGGCCGCTTCTTCACTGAGTGGTTCGAACTGATTCACGTCCGCCTTGCGCTCGCTGGAGCGGAAGATGCGGAACGAAACGCCCTGCTTCTCCGCCATCCCCGAGATGTCGGTGTGGACGTAGACGACCCCGATGGATCCGACCTGCCCGGAGGGAGTGACGCTGAACTCGTCAGCCTGTGCTCCCAGGTAGTAGGCGGCGCTGGCCGCCTCAGCGTTGGCGATCGCGAGGATCGGCTTCTGACCACGGGCAGCCCGGATCTCGCGCGCCATCTCCGGGGTCCCCGCGACGACGCCACCGGGGCTGTCGATGTCCAGGAGGATGCCCTTGACGTTCGGGTCCTGCAGAGCCGCGCGAAACTCGGACTGGAAGAGGTCGAGGCCGGTGCCGCCAAACATCAGGGTGAGAATGTCGGCGCGGTGCTCGATGGTGCCGTACAGGGGGATGCGGGCAATCTCGCCGCCGCGCTGCTGGCGGGAGCCAGGACGGGCAAGCGCGGCCTCGAACTCTTCCGGCGGGAGGGTCAGGTCACCGCGGATGCGGCCGGCCATGTCGAGCATGGCGGCGAGCCGCTCGGGCATGATTGCCCAGGCCGTCTGGTTATAGCGCGCGAGCTTGGAAAACAAAGTGCGCCGGACCATCCTCGCGGTTGGTTCCGGCGCACTGGGCGCTCTGACCCGGCACTGGCGCTCGTGGCGCTCTGGCCACGCTCAGTAAACGATAAAGGGTGTTAGCGTGTCAACCCCCAATGTCATTAGGATTCTGAAACGCTAGGCGGTTGCGGCAGCGCGGGCAGACGCCCTCGAACTGCCCGGCACCGGCGCCCAGGAGCTTGTTGCACGGCCGCCCGAATCCGTTGATCCAGTAGCACCGGTACTTCCCGTACACCGGCTCCGGATGGATTCGCGCCGGGGCCGGGGTCGTCCGCAGGGCCCGCTTAGCCGTTGCCGCCACTCCCGTCCCCCTTCACCGATGCATTCGCCGGCGGTGCCAGCCGCTCCGCCTGGGTGTCGGGCAGGGGAGGCAGGTTCTGCGTCGCCCGCCCTTCGTTCGCGGTCATGAACGGGCCGCCGATGGCCTTGGTCAGCACTTCGATCCGCCGCACCGGGTCGCCCGCCAGGACGGCGTTGAAGTCGAACTCGGCGTACTGCCCGGCCATCGTGGGCTCCAGGTCGATGAGCTGGACGGCCAGATCCTCCTCGATCATCGTCGTCCACGGCTGGATTGTGTCCATGTACTCCATCAGGTGTTGCTCGCTGATGTTCGAGAACGTCGCCCGGTCGAGGATGCCGATGACTGGCGGCGGGATGTTGTAGGCCGCCGCCACTTCCTCCCGGGTGAGTTTGCGAAGGTTGATGAGTTCGCTATCGACCAGCGTGTGGGACATCGAGATCCACTTTGCCCCGTGGTCGAGGACAGCGAGCTTGAAGGCGTTGTCTACCCCGCCGTAGGTCTGCTGCAGGACGGCGCGGGCGCGCTCCATTTCCTCAGGCTTGAGCACGCCGTCCACGGAGAACGCCCCCTCGGGCCGCGCGCCGTTCTCGAACGATGCGATGGTCATCCGTTGGGTGGCGTCCTCGGTCATCAGAGTGGTCCGCAGCGCCTCCAGAGACGACGCCGCACGCCGGCCACTGCCAGCCGCCCACCAACGGAAGTGGACGACCTCCTCGGGCCGGAA